>FNSS01000002.1:300000-550453 GCA_900104855.1 Rhizobiales bacterium GAS188 | reverse complement strand
GACACGCAAGAGCCCCAACCGAGGCTCGATACCCGCTCAATGCGGACGCGCGAGACGCAATTTTGTTCCGTCCTAAGCCATTCTCATGCTTAACATGTAGCACGTCGATCGTTGACGGCGAGTTGACAAGCTGCCTCCCACCGGTATTGCCACGACATCATCGCACTTGAAGGAGGAGCCTGTGTCCACCGCCGTTCAGGTCGCGCAGCATTTGCCTTATCTTCGCCGTTTCGCCCGGGCGCTCGCGGGCAGCCAGGCCGAGGGCGACGATCAGGTGAGGCACCTGCTCGAAGCGTTGCTCGCCGATCCTCATCCCTTGCCCACTGATATTCCGGCGAAATTGGCCCTTTATCGGGCCTTCGTGAGGACGCGCCGCGACGCCACGCAGGAGGCCGGCCGCAATTCTGCTCCTGCCGCGCAACTGCCGACCGCAGAGGCCAGGCTCAAGGCCATGACGCCTTTGTCGCGGGAAGCCTTCCTGCTGCATTCGGTCGAGGAGTTCAGCACGGCCGATACGGCACGCATCCTCGATTGCAGCGAAGTGGAGGCCGGCGCCCTCATCGACCAGGCCGGGCGCGAGATCACCCGCCAGGTCGCGACCGATGTGCTGATCATCGAGGACGAGCCGCTGATCGCCATCGACATCGAGGCGATCGTCGAAGGGCTCGGCCATCGCGTCCATGGCGTGGCGCGCACCCATGACGAATCGATATCGCTGTTCAAATCGGGCTCGCCCGGCCTTGTTCTCGCCGATATCCAGCTCGCCGATGGCAGCTCGGGCCTCGAAGCCGTCAACGAGCTGTTGAAGCTGCGCGAGGTGCCGGTGATCTTCATCACCTCCTTCCCCGAAAGGCTGTTGACCGGCGAGCGGCCCGAGCCGACCTTCCTGCTCACCAAGCCCTATCGGCCCGAGACCGTGCGGGCCACCATCAGCCAGGCGCTCTTCTTCGATGAGCGCTCCCACGCTCCGCGCTGAGGCGCCGGCACGCCAATGCCGCTTCCTCGTGCGGGAATGAGCGGACAGGTTCCCAATCGATGCGTCCATGATCCAGGCCCGCATGGCATCGTCTGCCGAGATGCTGGCGGTTTTCGCCGACGAGGCGCTCATCGCTCTTGCACTGGCGTTCGAAGTGGCCCTGGCCCAGGCAGAGACCGAATGCGGCGTCATCCCGCGGGAGGCGGCGAAAGCCATCGCCGAAGCCACGCGGAGCGCCATCTTCGACGCAGCCGCGAATGACGACGAACCACCCCGTGGCGGCATTCGAGCTTGGCCACCCGAACGGCCGGGGTCGACCCATTTCGGATATTCGGCCAGCATAAGGGCCACCGACGTTCTACATCCGCGTAGATGGAAGAGTGATGGCCTTGAGGCCGGAACTTCGGAGGGCGCAGTCCTGGCCCAATCAACGTGAACAGTTTTGACGATATTGCATTGGGCTGAATTACTTGCCGCCTTCAACCTCGATGTAGATCTCGACTGGATCGATAACGGTATCCGCAGCCTTTGCTGCTTCGGTTTCAGGCGTACTGAGCGTCGATTTCATTTTTGCAAGGTCCACATTCTCGCAAACGATCGAAACGAGTTTTGCGTCGCTGTGTCTGAGAATTCGATAGCTCGAACAGAAATTTGCAAACACCGCTTTGCGGTGATCTCCGCCAGCAAGCCAAGTGTCCATGTTGCCCACCGCGTGGGTAACGACAACTGTCGTCATCGCGCTTCTCCCATTTTTCGTTGAGCCGAGACCCAGAATGGCCTTGGCTTCGCAAGTTAGCACGAAGAAGGACAAATGAAAGCGTGAGTCTGACGCGCCAAGCTGACGCCCGTGCCACCCCAATTCGAACGTGTGAAAAGGGAATCAGGCGTCAGATTTCAAACGCTAGGGGTGGGCGATTGGGGGGTGTCCAACCTGTGGCGACATTCGAACTTGGCCATCACCGAACGGCCGGAGCCGACCCATGGACTAAACCGCTGTCGCGGTAGACGTCCCGGCGAGAGCGTGCGCGAGGCGTATTGGATGTCTGCATAACAGGATGGCTCGTCCTGTCTCAAGATCATGGGGTTTTTAAACCTCGTGTGAGACAGGAGCTATCGCCATGACCGACAAGGCAATTAGCCCATTGCGCCAGCGCATGATCGAAGACATGACGGCGCGTCATTTCGCGGAGAAGGTCCAGAAGGACTACATCCGTCACGTCAAAAACTTCGCAGCTTTCCTCGGCCGCTCGCCCGATGCCGCCACCAGCGAGGATCTTCGTCTGTTTCAATTGCACATGACGAAGACCCATGTGAGCCCGGGGAGCATCAATGCCGCGATCGTCGCGCTCCGGTTCTTATTCAAGGTGACGCTCGAACGGGACGACCTGGTCCGGCGTCTGACGTTGGTGCGCGAACCGCGCAGGGCCCCGATCGTGTTGAGCCCCGAGGAAGTGGCGCGACTTCTGGAGGCCGCCCCCGGCGTCAAATACAAGGCGGCGCTCAGCGTGGCTTACGGGGCCGGCTTGCGCGTCTCCGAGGTCGTCGCGTTGAAGGTGTCCGATATCGACAGCAAGCGCATGACGCTCCGGGTTGAGCAAGGCAAGGGCGACAAGGATCGCTATGTCATGCTCTCGCCGCAACTGCTCGAGTTACTGCGCGACTGGTGGCATGTGGCGCGCCCACGGGCTTGGCTGTTCCCTGGGCTCGATCCGGTCAACCCAATGTCGGCCCGGCAGCTCCGTCGCGCCGTTTTCGCTGCGGCACAGACGGCGGGAATCGCCAAGCGCGTGTCGCCCCACACGCTGCGGCATAGCTTCGCCACGCATTTGCTCGAACAGAATGTCGATATCAGGGTGATCCAGGTTCTGCTCGGACACGCCAAGCTCGATACGACCGCGCTCTATACGCGTGTCGCCGTCAACACGATCCGCGACGTAACGAGCCCCCTGGAGCGGCTCAGCTTGAACTTAGCCAAGAACCCGACCAAGCACGAAGCGCCCGCATGACGCCCGCTTCCCGTGCCGCGTCCCGTCCTGGAGGTCGCGGATATCTTCCGCGCCCACGGCCAGGCTTGGCGTGAGGCCAACGCCGGCCATGTGAGTCTTGGCCAATTGAAAGTGATGGCGGCGATCGAGAACTGCCGCACGGCGGCGCTCGGCGGTCATGTCGCGCGTTGCGAGGATTGCGCTCACACGATCATCGCTTACAACTCGTGTCGTAACCGTCATTGTCCGAAGTGCCAAGGCGCGGCGGCCAGAACGTGGCTCGCCGAGCGCGAAGCCGAACTCTTGCCCGTTGCCTATTATCACCTCGTGCTCACGCTGCCGGCCGCCGTCGCCGACATCGCCTATCAGAACAAGGCGACGGTCTATGACATTCTGTTCAAGGCGTCGTCCGAAACGCTGATCACGATCGCGGCCGATCCAAAACACTTGGGCGTGCGCGTCGGCGCCGTATCCGTTCTCCACACCTGGGGATCGGCGCTCACGCATCATCCGCACATTCACATGATCGCGCCGGGGGCGGCCTCTCGCTGGATGGTCTGCGGTGGGTCGCCTGCCGGCCCGGCTTCTTTCTGCCGGTGCGGGTTCTTTCCCGGCTGTTCCGTCGTCTCTTCCTCGAAAAGCTCATGGCCGCGTTCGACGCCGGCCGCCTGCAGTTTTTTGGCGCCCACGCCGAGCTTTCGGCGCGCGCTGCATTCGCGGCGTTTCTGGCGCCGTTGCGCACGGTGGAATGGGTTGTCTACGCCAAGCGACCCTTTGGCGGACCCGAGGCCGTGCTGGCTTATCTCTCCCGCTACACACATCGCGTCGCCATATCCAACACCCCGCTGACCGCGCTCCAAGAGGGCGCCGTTGCGTTCAAATGGAAAGACTATCGGATCAAGGGGCGTGATCGCCACAAGACGATGAGGCTCGCCGTCCCAGAGTTCATCCGCCGCTTTCTCATTCACGTCCTGCCGAGCGGCTTCCACCGCATTCGCCATTGCGGCCTATTCGCCAGCGGCGTCCGCGCGCACAATATTGCCCTCGCGCGCCGGTTGCTCGCGGTTGCCGCGCAGGCCCGTCAAGACGGCGGCGTCAATGACCCCGGCGACGCCGATCCGCCCACCCCTTCGCGTCCATGCCCATGCTGCGGTGGCCGCATGATCATCATCGAGACCTTCGAACGCGCAGGCGCTCAGCGCCCCGGTTCGCACAGCCAGATCAGGATCGACACATCATGATCGAGATCGAGTCGCCCGCCGCGTCGCAACGCCGCCCGTTCTCGCCGCTGGCCGCTCGCCAGCGTCGACGCGCTTTGCTCGATGATGCTCTGCGTTCCCCATACAAGCGCCCTCGGCATCCCGAACCTGATCCCTCCAGCAGCAAGAGACGCGCCCTTCGACCGCCCAATCCGACAAAAGAGCGCTCGATCTTCCTTTCGAGCGCGCCACACCGACAGCCCGCGATCCTCAAATCCCCATAGATCGCGCTCGCCACACCGGCGCCCTTCCATCACGCGGTTTCCTCCTTGGGAGGCTTTCGAACGCCGGCCTCAACCGCGCGTGACGCAGCGCCTGAGCCAGAGGCCGGCGTCCGAAACCCTTCACCATTGCGGTCGGTCGGGGTGACGAAGAAGAATGGCCACTCGGCCATTCTGGACGTGATCCAATTTCCAGAATGCCCGGGGTGCAATATGCTACGCCTCTCATGACGCAGAGCGTGGTCCAGCTCGGAGAAGGCAGATGAGACGACGCGCCTTCATCATGCGTGTTGGCGGCGCGGCGCTGGCGTGGCCGCTCGTTGCCCGCGCCCAAAGGTCCGACAAACGCTGGCGCGTCGGACTCTTGGAGTATAGCCGCGCCGATGTCGAGCGCGTGCGCCTCTGGGGCGTGTTCCGGCAACGGTTGCGCGAACTAGGCTACGTCGAAGGTGACAACATTGCCTTCGAGCAGCGCTGGGCGGAGGGCAGGGCCGACCGCCTCCCGGCGCTCGCAGCAGAGCTCGTCAAGTTGCAGGTCGATGTCATTGCTACCGGGGGAACGCCCGCCGCTCAGGCCGCCAAGGGTGCGACGAGCACTATCCCGATCGTCATGGCAACAGGCAATCCGGTGGGTGTCGGACTTGTCGCCAGCCTTTCCCGGCCGGGTGGGAACGTGACGGGAGAAATGACCCCAACATCGGAGATTTCGCCAAAGCTTCTGGAGCTTCTCCGAGAGATGATCCCACACGTGTCTCGCATCGCCATCCTGGTGGACCCAAGCAATTCGTCCAGCATGCTCGGTGCGCACGAAACGGAGCTAGCGGCCCAGACACCTTCCGGCGCGCCGCGGAATATGTTGAGAAAATCCTTAAGGGTGCGAAACCCGCCGATCTTCCCGTCGAGCAGCCCACCAAATTCAAACTGGTCATCAACCTCAAGACCGCGAAGTCGCTCGGCCTCGAAGTGCCGGCGATGCTGCTCGCCCAGGCGGATGAGCTCATCGAATGAGGCTGGTGGCTGAGCGGTCCGGTAGCACATCGACAACCTTGCGCCGTTCGAGATCAACGACAATGGTCCCGTAGGTGCAGCCCTTTCGCCAGCTCCAGGTATCGTCGCTGACCGGCATGCCAAGGCGCTTCATCAGCCGTTCTCCCGGCCGGCCGCCAGTGCCATGACCGAAAAGGTGAACAAGTTCAGCGATCCGCTGGGTCCGACGGGCGTGAGGAGAAACAGTTTCCGGCAGTTGATCCGTAAATGTCCGCCGCTCACACTCGCCGTTCAGACATCGCCAACGGCTCACCCGCATCCTCACGATCACGACGGCGCCTTGCACGGGCAGGTCTTGAAGATGTCGGAAATACCGACTGTGCCGACGTGTCGACTGCTCGCGGCATTCGGGACAGTAGCCTATTTCCGGTCCCGCCGCCGAGATCACCCAGCCATCTCCATCCCGCTCGGCGTCCAGAACCCGCACGTCCGGCCCTGGAGCCCAATCTGATTTTGTTCGCATGCTCGCGGATATCGACGGCCGCGCACCCGATCAAGCCATACAGCACGGAAAGTGACGCAGACCCGCTTATTCTGAGGTAATTTCCTGGCGCTGTTTCGCAACCATGGCAGCTGTTACGGATTTTAACAGCTTTTATCGAATTCATTCACGCAGCATCTCTTCATATTTTAATTCATCCCGAAGATGCGATCGATGAATATCGATTTATTGCATCGTTATATTAACATATCTTGACGAGGCGGATTGTCCAGGCGGCAGCGCTTTGACATTCGTCATGCAGCGGGTTCAGGTGTATTCAGTTGGCGGCAAACCGCATTCACGATCGTGAGCTCTTCGCATCCGGTTATGACACGAGCGACATTCTGGGCGAGTACGAGGGCACCCCCACCGTCGGCAAGCCGTTCAAGATCGAGAAGCTAGCCAAGGCGATCAGCCGGGCTTTATCCATGAACGGCCTCTGATCTCGCGGCACTGAGGAGGCGCCACGATCAGACACCAACCGCGGCGCCCCAGTTCAACCAGCCTGGCGCCGGAGGGTTTGCCGGGCTGGCGAACAACAAGTCTTCTCGAGGCAACATGTTCCACCCGTGATTGTCTGTCGTCCTTATCCGAGCAGCGGCCGACTTCCACAGCAACGCCCGCAGACGGGGCCGCCGATCTTATTTTCCAGGTCGCGCGCCAGGTGGTTGCTTACCGCGTGCTTTGCCGCCACGCTCCTTCGAGCGCGTCACACGGCGCCCAGGTGGTGTGGCCGCTCTCTTCGAGGCTGTTCCCGCTCCCGCCTGGCGCGTCGGACCGGATTCGGCCTCGCCGTGGTCGATCAAACCCGCTGTGTCAGCCTGGCGCTCGAATGCTTCACGAGGCTCGACCGGTTCGCCGCTTTCGCGCGCTACGGGCTTCAGGGTCGAGCGTTGCGAGTCCTCGATAGCGACGAGCTCGCGTGCGAGCTCCCAGTGTTCGCGATCGCGGCCATGCGGGCGCCCGTCGGCGACCCATAATTTGTAGGCCTTCTCGCGGATGCGGCTTTCGTCTGGGTCGGGGGTCATATTCGTCCTCCCACAACAGGCGCGCATAGTGCGCAAAGCGCTCCGGGCTACGGGCTGTACCGATGAGCGGCTCTCAAGGCCGCATACGATCAGCATGATGCGTGTGATCGACGTGCGCTCGATCGCTGTCGGCTTGCGGCCAATAATCCGGAGACGCGAACTGGTCCAACTCCGTCCAATGCGATTGGCGGTTGCGAGCACTCTTCAGATCGATGTCGACCGCGCCGTTCCACAACAGGATCGCACGCACTGTCGTCGAAAGGCTGTCATCGACCCGCGCGGCCAGGAGTGTGCCGCCGCGTCGAGCTCCCTCCGTGCAAATCCGAGCATCATCGACATTGAGGCTTGGATCGGTCAGCGCACCGACCATCCCACCTGCGGCCGCGCCGGCGACGGCACCGGTTGCGGTTGCGGCGAGCCAACCTGCCACCGCAACCGACCCCAACCCCGGTATCGCCAGCATGCCCAATCCTGCGAAGAAGCCAGCTCCTCCGCCCAACACCGCCCCGATCGTCGCTGTGGTCCCGGCTGACGTCCACTTGGGGGCGATCTCCGCGTCCCAATGGTTGTCCTTATTGTTCGCCGTCATCCTGATGTCGCTCGGAGCAATTCCTGTGGCCTCGAGCTCGTTGACGGCCTGCCGGGCGGCATTATGGGAATCGAAAAGACCCGTGATGGTTTGCATCGTCATGATGTCCACCTTTCGCTCGATCCACGCTCTCCCACACTGAAATTCGCACGGCCTCCCCTGTCGTCACCAAAGGGTTGCCAACCACCCCTGCCAACCATCTGGACAACGTTCGGCGTCATGGCCCTCGGGCCGACTGGCCCCGGACCAACGGCGGATGTCGGCGTGCACCCACGGCCAGCCAAAAATCTCTCCACAATGACGCTAACCGCGAATTGAGCCGAATGTTCCACGAGTGAAAGGCGGCAGAGACGCCCTCACCACCGCGGCTCAGTGTCACAGCGCATCAACCAGCGGTCTTGCCGCATTTCGCGTCGAGCAGCACGTAGAGATCGACGCCGCCAACAGTCTGTGACTTCGGCATTATCGGAGCGCTCTCCAGCGTCACGTTCTTGTCTTGGCCAACATCGAAATGCACGGCCGATTTCGCGAACCAGCTCCCATCCTCCTTCTTGATGAAGGCATCGCAGGGAAGGTTGTTAGGAGGGAGAGGTGTGTCTTCCGCAGCACAGGGCCAGTTGCACAGCACAAGAACTGTAAACACAGATCCCAACATCCGACGACCATATTTAGCGCTCATTCCCGCACTTCTCCCCGCAGCAAGGCGCTCAAGGAAACGTGCGACCCGGTAGCACCGTTCCCACCGGAGCAAGAGGCGCTCCTCGCGGCGCCCTCATCCAAGACGGCGCCCAAACTCCCATTTTTTGTTTCTTCGCGCCAACGCAAGCTTTTTGACGCGAGCCTCGAAGAACATCAGGGCTCCCGGCCTCCCACTGGAGAAGACGGGAACTTCTCACCTCCGAACAACGTTAGTCGGTCGAAGGCGATCGCTTCGGATGGGTGAAATTCGAGGATGGCCATGAGGTCCACAATCAGTGCAACAATTCTTCTGGTTTCGCTGATATCTGCGCCTGCGTTCGCGGCCAGGATAGACGGCCGAAATCCTTCCGCCTTTCAGCGAGCGGATTTGCCCCAGTGGCCGCAAACACCGCTCAAGCAGAGGGTTTCTGCACTGCCGGAATGGGCGCTTTGGTGCCTTCTCGTCCCGTTGCATGACGCCGACAGGGAGCCGACGCCTCAACGCCACCGGAGATCGGTTGCATCTGTGCAAGCCGCGTCGACAGCCCGCTTGCGACCTGCCCCGGCGATCAAGCGCGAAGCCTCGCGGCGTTTCAACGTGACTGGGTCGCACTTTCTCTCCATCGGCACGCTTTACTGAAACGCTTCGATACTTTTCGGATGCTCAAGGATTTGGATTTCGGTCCCGCAGCCTTAATGATTGGAGGCTTCTCAGGCGAATATTGTCCATGTGCCTGCAACCGTTTCGGCACCTTCAACACTGAGAGGAGGAGGTCATGGCGCGTATGATTACCGGATTCTTCGACGACGATGAGGCCGCAAGGAATGCGGTCCGTGATCTTGAGGAGGCAGGTATTTCCTCGAGCGAGATGACCCTGGTCGCGAACAATGCGGACGACCGCTGGAATTCCATCTTGCTTCCGCGATACGGCGATACAGCGACAGGAGCGGCCGCCGGCGGGGGTATTGGAGGCGTGGTCGGCGGCGGAGCCGGCTTACTGGCGGGGATCGGCATGCTGACCATTCCCGGGCTCGGCTCCGTGGTCGCGGCCGGGTGGTTGGTCTCGACCGCCGCCGGAGCGGCCACAGGCGCCGTCGCTGGCGGCATCATAGGTCTCTTGGTGGGGGCCGGTATCGCCTCCGAACATGCGCAAGTCTATGCCGAGGGCATAAGACGCGGAGGTACTCTGATTGTCGTTCGCACCAATGACGATCGTGCTCCTGCGGCGAGGGTGGCGCTTTCGAGGAATGGAGCGGTCGATCCCGATCAAAGGAGCGCCTATTATCACGAAACGGGCTGGGCCGGTTTTGATGACAGCGCGCCTCCGCTGACCGCCTCTGAAATCGACGCGGACCGGGTGAGATACACCGATAGGATGCATTGGTTGCCATAGGCCATCAGGGACAGCGAGGCGAGGCGCACCGATGAACGTCCATGTCGTCGCCGATCAGGGCGAGGTGCTCGAATTTCTCGGCAATCCGGAGACCTCGGAATATCGGAACCGGTCAAACGCATCGACAAGCACGGGGCCGTGGTCTTTCTTGCAGGACACGACGCCTACAAGGTCAAGCGGAATCCTAAAGACCGCATTCGACAGCCATAGCCGTCAGCGGTTCATCCTCGACGATGAGCACCGATTTTCCGACGAGAGGCGACACTCCGCCTGCCGCGCCGGTAAGTCTATCGGTCTGCCTGTGGTCCTGCGAAGGCGTGGGTGCAACCTGACCCATTGTCGTCGCCCTGATATGCCCGGAGAAATACCTTCTGATCCACGACCGCTGAGATTAACCACCATTCTGTCCATCCGTCTGTGCGATAGCCGACACAACGGGGCGAACTTGGTGTGAAATGTCAGAGGCGCATCCCGACGGGCGAAAGCCGGAGGAGGAGCCGGAATCGAACCCCGGCCACTAGCTGGCCGGAGCGCGAAAACTCTCGTCGCTCAAAAGATATGGGCTAAGCTCTTTTGGTATTGCCGCGCGCCTGCGCAAGGCGCAAACCGGTATTGATCAGTGCGACATGACTGAATGCTTGGGGAAAATTCCCGAGCATGCGTTTGGCTCGAGGATCATACTCCTCGGCGAGAAGGCCGACATCATTGCAGAGACTGGCCAGCCGCTCGAAGAGAGCTGTTGCCTCGTCCAGCCGACCCGACAGCACCAAGCAATCCGCAAACCAGAAGGTGCAGGGGAGGAACGCCCCCTCACCCACCGGCAGGCCATCTTCCGTCTCCTCCGTGCGGTAGCGCAGAACCAGCCCGTCGATCATCAAACCTCGTTCGATCGCCGCAATGGTTCCCCGTACCCTTTCGTCCTGGGCCGGGAGGAAGCCGACGACCGGGATGCGCAAGAGGCTCGCATCGAGCGCCGTCGACCCGTAGGCTTGCACGAAGCTGCCGATCTCGCGATCGAAGCCTTTCTCGCACACATCCCTATGGATGGCATCGCGAACCGCGCGCCACTTGTCGAACGGCGCCTCACGCCCACCTGCTTCGCCCCGCTTGATGGTGCGGTCGAAGGCGACCCAAGCCATCACTTTCGAATGCACGAATTGCTGGCGCGGGCCGCGCACCTCCCAAATGCCTTCATCCGGACCTTGCCAGATCTCGGCGAGATGGTTCATGAGCGAGACCGTATGCGCCCACCCGCCTTCGATCGGGGGCAACTGGCGGTGTCTCGACTGATACATGGCGTCGGCGACCTCGCCGAAGATGCCGAGCTGGAATTGCGTCGCAGCAGCGTTGCCGATGCGGACGGGGCGCGAGTCCTCATAGCCGGGCAGCCAATCGAGCTCGAGTTCCGGCATGAGACGCTCCCCGCCGACGCCGTAGAGAATCTGCGTCTGCTCAGGGTTGCCAGCCACGGCGCGTCCCACCCAGTCGCGCCAAGCGAGCGCCTCGTCGACATAGCCGGCATCCATGAGGGCGACTAGGCTGAAGGCCGAATCACGCAGCCAGCAGAACCGATAGTCCCAGTTCCTTACGCCGCCGATCTTCTCGGGCAGCGATGTCGTGGGCGCCGCGATGATGCCGCCGGTCGGCAGATGCGTCAGCGCCTTTAGGGTGGCCAGCGAACGGCGCACCGCCTCCGGCGACGGCCCTTCGTAGCGGCATTTTCCCGACCAGCCGGCCCAGAACTTCAGCGTCTCCGAAAGGGCGAGCTTGGGATCGACAGGGCGCGGATCGACCTCATGGGAAGGGCCCCAAGCGAGCGCGAAAGCGACGCTCTCGCCCTCACGGACGGCGAAGTCGGCGACGGTCATCATGTCCTCGCCACGGGTATCGGCGTCGGCGCGCAACACCAATGTGTTGGGGCCGGCGACCGCTCGGATGTCGTTCCAGCCCGTCCGCGTCACCCAGGGGACCGTGAGGCCGTAGTCGAAGCGGATGGCAAGCTCCATCCGCATCGCGACCTCACCCTTCATGCCTTCGACGATCCGCACCACCTGCGGAGCGTTCGTGCCGATGGGCATGAAATCGGTCACCCGTACCGCGCCCGTCCGGGTTCGGTGCTCGGTCTCCAGGACGAGCGAGAAATCGCGATAGGCGCGCTTGCTCTCGACGCTATCCGCGCCGGGCTTCAAGCTCCAGAAGCCGTGGTCTTTTGTACCGACGAGTTTGGCGAAGCAGGCGGGCGAATCGAAGCGCGGCAAGCATAGCCAATCGATCTCGCCGTCGCGCGACACGAGCGCGGCGGTGTGGCAGTCGCCAATCATGGCGTAGTCCTCGACGCGGTGAGCCATGAGACGTGACCTCATCAAATAAGCTCGAGCATAGGAGCGGCGAATGTCGAAGTCGGCAAGGCAAGCGCGCTCATTACCCGTTTGCGGACGCTCCCATCCGACCCCCGCCTGGCCGATGGGCGCGAACGCTCATTCGACGCGCCGTAGATTTTCAACCCAACGGGAACCATGCTCCCCCTCCCCCATTCCATATGAAGAGAGGCATAGGGAAACGCACAGTATACGTGGTAAATGACGATCCCCTTCTCCGCATACAATCAGTCTGCCCACATCATGGGAATGTCGAGAACCGCACAATATGCGTGGTAAAGGATGATCCCTTCCTTCGCCTTGAATCTGTCTGTCTGCTCGAAGAAGCGGGGTTTCCAGTCGCCGGCTTTGCGTCTCCAGAGCGCGCCCTCGCCTATGTTGGCCACCACGCCGAGGAAATATGCCTCCTCGTCACCGAGCTGAGCTATCCAAGTGAATTGACCGGGCTTCAGCTGGCGCGGCGGGTCGCGGCGAAATGGCCATGGATCAGGTCGCAGCGGTTTCGGATTCGTGCCCGGACTGCCAAATCTCCGAGATCGTCATCGTCACCACGAGGCCCTGGCTGCCGACGGAGCTGCTCGCTCACGCGTTCAAAGCGAGCCGCGGGAAAGCGTAACGTCGAGCGGTGGCGGATCAGTCGAGCGGTGGCGGATCAGCGGCGCGGTCGCGCCCATCGGGAAGCGGATCTTCCCAGCGATGACCACACCGGGTTCCGCGCGGGCCTTCGCAATCACTCGGCGCCCGCGAGGCCCGATTACCGCCAGCCGCTCCGGACCAGGCCCGGCCTCTAGACCGCCGTCATCGTGATCAGCAAGAGTGCGCCGTCGTCGTCAACGGCAGCTGCGATGACTTCGGCAGCACTTTTGTGCTTCGCCTTCAGAGCTGCCGACGCCTCGGGAATTGCGGCGACCGAACGCTGCAACGCCTCCAGCTCATCATTTTTTCACTGGGAGACTGCGGCGTTGACCTGTTCCCGGACAGGTTTCGAGAGGCTGTCAAGCTCGGCCACCACAATGGTCGAGAATACACGGCTCGGCTCACTTCTCGACGGCATCGTTGTCGAGGATTTTCCAGCACCTTGGAGTTGTGCGTATGCCGGATGTACAAGGCCGAGGGCCGCGCAGGCGGCCAATATCGCCAAAATGCGCATGACCGTTCCTTTCCAAAACCATTGGACTACATTCTTCCAACTCGGATCGAGGATCGAAGTTCCAACGCGCATAGTCATGCCGCATCAGGCCGGAGGGAGTGGCGGCGGCGTAATGGAAGCCGGCACGTCGGGCGCGATCATCATAGCTGCCATCTCCTCGATCGCATCCGCACGAGCCGCTAAGCTTGCGGGACACGTCCTCATCGCGCAGGATCGACCGAGGGGAAACTCAGCATGCGGACCAGGCTCAGCGTTATCCTGCTCTTCTCGGCGACGATGGGGCTGGCGGGGTTCCTGCTGTTCGGGGTCACGCCATAGAACGGGCAGAATAGCACGGTTCGCGGCACGAACCGGGAACACACTCATGCGGCTGCAGTTTCCGGCGGCGCGACGGATGATTGGCGCAACTGCCTGAACCCATCCGACGCTGGGAGCTTGTCGGCGTCCCACAGATAGTCGCCAGTGAGATTGATGTGCTGCCAGCCGAGCGGCGCGAGATGGGCAAGCAATGCGTCCGGCACCGTCTCGCCGCGGCGGCGCACAGCGTCGAGCGCGCGGCCGAGATAGACCGTGTTCCACAGCGCGATGGCGGCCGTGACCAGGGCGAGCCCGCTCGCCCGGTGCTGCTGCGCCTCGACGGTGCGGTCGCGGAGTCGACCGAGGCGGTGAAAGCAGACGGCGCGAGCCAGCGCGTTTCTGGACTCGCCCTTGTTGAGTTCCGCGGTCGCTTGTCGCCTGAGCTGGGGCTGCTCCAACCAGTCCAGGCTGTAGAGCGTGCGCTCGATACGGCCGATCTCGCGGAGGGCCAGCGCCAGCCCATTCTGGCGGGGGTAACTGCCGAGACGCTTGAGCATGAGCGACGCGCTGACGACGCCAGTTCGCACGGACGCGGTGAGTCGCAGCACATCATCCCAATGCGCAGCGATCAGTTTATCGTCGGGGCGGCCGGCTATGAAAGGAGCGAGCGAGGGCCATCGGCCTGCCGGGTCGAAGGCATACAGCTTGCGCTCTGCAAGATTGGGGATGCGGGGCGCGAAGCGGAAACCCAGCAGGTGTGCGAGCCCGAACACATGGTCGCTGACGCCACCTCCGTCCGTGTGATGCGTGGCGATCGTCATATCGGCCTCATGGTAGAGCAGCCCGTCGATGACGTGCGCGGCCTCGCCGGAGGGCGGGATGGCGACGGCATGGTAGGGCGCGTGGCGACCCGAGATGTGCGTGTAGAACAGTGCCGACGCCTCGCGCCCATAATGGGCGTTGATGGCGCCGACGGCCTCGCCGCGTCCCGAGGTTGGGAAACCTTGGCCGTCCGAGCTGGACACGTCGGCCGCCCCAAACAATGCGGCGAGTGGCTGGCTGTGCTGGGCGTCGACCAACATGGCGAGCGCCTGCCGGTAGGTGTCCTCGCGCAAGTGCCAGCCGGCAGTCCAAGCCAATTGCCGGTAGCTCGCAACCGAACAGGCGTCGGCCATGCGGGTCAGGCCGAGGTTCGTCGCGTCCGCCAGCACCGCGATAAGCACCACGTGCGAGTCAGCGGCCGGCAGGCCGGTGTGCAGGTGAGTGAAGGCGCTGCTGAATCCCGTCCAACGATCTTCTTCGGCCAGCACGCCGGTGATGCGCGCGCTGGGCATCGCTCGATAGAACCGGTCGGCGAACGCCTCGGCCTCGTCCGGCGTGATCGCTTTCAGCGGCGAGACCTTCAGCTCGCCGCCCCGGATCGCAACGTCATCGAGCGTGTCCGCGGCGGCCTTGGCGGCCACCTCCGTTAAGCGCCGGTCCAGCAGCATGCGGCGGTCTGCAAGGTATTCCTGTGCGGTCGCCGGAACCGCTACGGGCAGCGGCCCAGCCTCGCGAATGGCGGCGAACAGGGCCGGCGGGATCAGCTGGTCCTCGACGGCACGCCATTGCCGGCTTCCTTCAACCCAAATGTCTCCCGAGCGCAGCCGATCTCGTAGCGCAAGCAAGGTGGCGGCCTCCCAAGTCCGACGCTCATTGCCGCCCGTACTGGCTGCATGATGCACTGCGTCGCGCCAAGCTGGGCGAAGAAAGCTGCTGGGAAGGCTGCTCGGCCATTTCCTGCCGCCACTCTCGTATGCGCCACCCAGCAATTCGACCGCGCGCAACGTGCTGGCCGCGGCGGGCACGGCGCGGAGTTGGAACGCACCGAGAAACAGGGGCCCGAGCCGGTGCAGCACCGGCCAGGCCCGCGTCGCGAGCGCCGGCAGATCTGCCTTGTCCGGGCGGGCAAGCCGCCGAGCCTCGGCCACGCTCGCTGCCAGCCGTTCCCATCCCACGGAGGCCGCGACCGCTCCGTCCAGATCCGCGCCGTCCTGCTTGGCCTCGATCAATGCGGCGCCCAGCTTTGCGAGCAGGCGGACCTTGTCGTTGACCGCGCGCGCATCACGCAATACGGCCTCCTCCTCGCGCGCTTCGGCGCGGCGGAACATCCGACCGACGGTGCGATCGAACAGAGCTACGCCGTCGTCGGTCAACCGCGCCGTTGTGTCCAGAACGGTTGCGACCAGGGTGGCGCGACGACGAAGCGTCGACAGCGCTCGCAGGTGCTGAGCGGTGAACCGTCCGCCTTCGCGCGCCAGCTTACGCAACCGCTCGGGATGGACGGCTTCAGCGCCGATGCGGTTCAGGCCAACTGCACGCATGGCCGGCGAGCTGCTCGACGATGCGCGCCAGCGCACGATGTCCAGGCGCGCCGGGCGGCTGGCGCGCCCAGGCCAGCACGCTCATGGACGTGCCGTCCTTGGGCAGCAGCAGCGCATCGAGAGCTTCGGTTTGCGCTGAGGACAGGCCCCGGGCGAGCTGACCCGCCACGTGCCGCTCCGCCAGCACCAATACGGCTGCGACCAAGCGTTCGACGACAGATGGGCCCGGCGCGATGATCCGGCGCCGGCGCAGCTCGTCCATCAGCGCCGCCGCGATCACAGGAGCGCTCGTCGTGGCGAGCGCGATCGGTAACAGCCAGGACAGCAGCTCGCGGCCATGTCCGGGTGCAAACATGCTGAAACAGAATTCTTCGCGCAATGCGTCAAGCTGCTCGCGCAGGGTCTGTGGGCGGACGGCGTAGGAGACCAAAGCATCTGGGCCAACTTGCAATTGCTCGGCTACGAAGCGGAGCGCTGGTTCTGGAATCGCGTCGCCCGGCCGTAGCAGACGGCCGGGATATCGGAAGGCGCACAGCTGTAGGGCGAAGCCGAGTTTATTGTGCCCGCCGCGCCGACGCTCGATGGCGGCAAGATCAGCTGCGTCCAAGGTCCAGTGGCGAACCAGCAGTGGCTCGTCACTTGGAAGGGCGAGCAGGTTCTCGACCTGCGCGTCTGTCAGCGCGCGGCGCCTCGGCATGGCGGATTGTCCCAGATAGAGTGGAGGCTGTCTGCTACGGCGGGGGGCAGCAGGAACAAGGCCTTCCGACCCGCAGGCTTCGGAGCAGGCGCTGACCGAGATCGCCACGCTGCTCCGCGCAATACTCGATCAGCTTAGCTAACCAGCTACCCCATCCCACGGCTCCCGCCTGTTCCCGATTTGTATCGCGAGGCGTGCTATCCTGCCCGTTCTATGGCGTGACCCCTAATTGACAGGTCCGCCTTCCTGGCCTCGCGTGCCACGGCGAGGGCCGGCACGCCGGAAGACCATTTCAGCACAAAGAGTGGGCCCCGCCGAGCGGGGGGAATGCCCAGCGGGGCCCTCGGAACGGTCAGTTGTGAGACAACCGACCATCACCAAGGCCGTCGTCACAATTTCCGTGCCGTTCTTCGCGCATCGGTGCCGAGTGTCGATTTACACTTCAATCGGCTCTGCCTCACTTTCCGTGCTGGCCGAGACCACTTTGAACCACTAGCACTCGGAAAACACGCCAGGATTTTGCGAAGGGCCCTGCGGGAAAATATGTAGCGGGAAAATCACAGGGCCGGACCAAATTTACCATGCGTTATCAATGGTCTTTCGCAAATTCGAGGTTCCCATCAGCACGGAAAGTGAGGCAGACCCCCTTTAAGTGCAGTGCGACACCGGCGCTTATCTACTCGCGGTATTCGAACGGCTCGGCGTTGCAGGTTAAATCGAGTCCAGGCTTTGGGGTTCATTCATTTGGGGGCGTCGACCAAGCCGCAGTTTCTGATGTACCGGACCTGACCCCTGCGGTTCATATATTGCACATCTTGGCAACTCATCATCTTCCCATCGGAGTTTGCGCACGCCTCGTAGGATGTGGGCCGACCCCTCTCATCGTGTGCCACCATAGTCCGGCACTTCATCTCTTCAGGAGCAGCGGGAGCAACAGCCGGCGCGGGTGTGGGTGGAGGCGGAGCCGTTTGGGCTACCGCGATAGCGCAGCTCCCGAGAAGCGCGATAGTGATCACTAGCGTTTTCATTTGGATTCCCTCGGACCATTCGTAAGGCATACTCGCTTCTGCCAATGCCGGTTCCGTGGGGAGTTGCCGAGCCGAGACAGGATGTTCGCGGAGAAGGTGCTGCCCCGGCTGCGTGCTGCCCGCTAGCTTTGGTCGCAGATGTTCCCTCGGATAATCAGCGCGGCTTATAGCGCAGGCCGTCCATCACCAGGCGCAGCACGCGGGAGGCGCGCTCGTCCCAGTCGCCGTCGTTCACGAAGGCCCATGGGTGTGGATCGGCACGGGGTCCCGGCCCTAATCGGCGTGGGGTCACTGGAGTTCCTGCAAGCTGAAACAATGACTTGGAGGGGTCGCGTGCGCGCCGATGAGGGTCACATTTCGATCAGCATTCACACACGGGGCGAGGCGAGTAGTCATCTCCTGGTTTTCCTTAGCCTCACGCCAGGCTCGCCGGCCGCGCGAAGTTTCACGCCGGGCTCGCTGCCATTAGTGAACTCGACGCCGGCCCGTTCAAGCACGCGCTGGATCGCCTCTAGAAAGGCAGGCCTCGGCGTTCCTGCGCCGGACTCGTAATCCGCGATAACAGTCGCCGAGACAACTGCGGCCCCGGCTAGATCAGCTTGCGACAGCTCGATGAGCGCTCGCGGCTCGGCATTGGGCGGGCGTCATTCTAACTCCCGGCGCGGATTTCGCATCAGGATGTAAAAAGCGATCATTCCAACTGCGGCGACGATCACCAATCTGCCAACGATGGCCCTCTCGGAGGCCGAATAGCATGCAGCGATGCCGAGGGGGATCTTGCAGAACAGACCGCCTACGAAGCCAGTAACTCCGTCCATCCAGGCCTCCCCGCGAGATTCATCGCTTCCTCAGTCTCACCCCAGGCCCCTCGCCGTCCTCGACGAGAGCGGCGTATCGGCGAGTTGATGGCAGCGCAGCGGGAAACAGTAGGCATGGCACCCGCCGGCAGGCCCAAGGAAATCGGGTAGCAACCGGACCCAATTAGCAAGCTGCCAAAAGCCCGCCAACGGGGCACGTATCAGAAGCGCCAGCCGGGCCAGCCGATAAACCATGCGATCAATGCCAGCGTGGCTAATGCGACGATGATCCCGCCCGCTCGAATCAATCACCTATTGTGCCGCGGGCCATCCATGTGGGCACCATGAAGGGCGCGTGAAGGACACGACAGGCCCCGCCGGCGACCGGGTGAAGGAACCGGCGGGGCCCTGGCCGCAAGCGGGGCTTTGCGAAGCGCGGCCGCGGCCCGCACTCAAGATAGCACCGCGGCTCAATCATTCCAGGGAGAAGCGGAAAAGGCGGACCCCGCACGAGATAAGGGGCACCCGGCGGGGTCCTGACCACGGCCGAGGCTGGGGGGCAACCTCACCGTGGCTGCCTAAATCCTGGGAAGGATCGTGCCCGCTTACCGCTGGTATTCCGAGGTAGTCGTGAACGGCCGTTCAATTCCGGGCGCCACCACCACAGCCAAGACACCACTTCATGCCACGGCCTTCGCAATTGCTACTGACATAGCGGACCCCACCAGCGCGAATCGTGATTCCGGCGGGTCCCCGGCCACGGGGGCAATGGGGATCATCTTGCCCGTGCCCAGCGTGACGCTACCATGCCTCGCCCGGAAGCCATAGCGAGCCCGCAGCCGCCCATTCCGCCCGGCGGCTACCACCTAGCCTAGGTCACCGACTCATAAAGCGCATCCAGATTTTGATTGCGGCGAGTTTGACGAGGCCGAGGTAATTGGCGTCGTGTTTTTCGAAGCGGGTGGCGATGGCTCTGAAATGCTTGAGTTTGCTGAAGAAGCGTTCGACGAGATTTCGAAAGCGATAGAGGAATGGACTGAAAGCCGGGATGTTGACGCGCCTCGGCATTGGCTTGACGTTGGCCCAAGCGCCGCGATCGGCCATGGTGCTGCGCAAGGCATCGCTGTCGTAGGCGCAGTCGCCGAGGAGTATCTGGCCTTTGGCGAGGCTGTCGAGCATATCGCTGGCGCTTTTGCCGTCGTGAGCTTGGCCTTCGGTCAGCTTCAGGGCAATCGGGTTGCCGTTGGCGTCGACGAGGGCATGTATCTTGGTTGTCAGCCCGCCTCGCGAGCGCCCCATGCATCGGGTTCCAACGTAGTCCCCAGAGGCAGTGCCGGAGCCTTCTTGCGAACCCCCTTTTTGACGTTGGCGGCGTGCTGATGCACCCGGATCGAGGAGGAGTCGACCATTTGCAGATCGCCCTCGTAAGCTATGGAGACGGCTTCGAAGATCTTGTCCCAGACGCCGATTTTCCGCCAGCGGACGAAGCGGTTGTAGCAAGTCGTGTAGGGGCCGTAGCGTTCTGGAATGTCGGCCCAAGGCGAGCCCGTACGCAGCCGCCAGTAGATGCCGTTCAACACCTTGCGATCATCAGCCCGTGGCACCCCTCGCGGTTTGTTGGGCAGCAACGGGGCGATGATCGACCATTCGAAATCGCTCAGTTCGTAACGGCGTGCGCTCATGATTGCTCCTCCACGGAGCTTGAATCACAACTCGCGCACCAAGGGAATCCGATTTATGAGTTTGTGACCTAGTGGATTGATGCTGACATAAGAATCCTTTTTGGGATTCCCGTGGCTTTGTGGGCGTGCGAGTCTGCGGGATGCGCACAGGTATCACCGTCCATCTGAACCCGACTGATCGTCAGCGCCTGCTGGCGATCGTAGACAACCGCAACAGCCCCCAGAAGCATGTCTGGCGCGCCAGGATCATCTTGGGCACGGCCGAGGGGCTGGGCACAGCGATGATCATGCGCACTGCCAAGGTCAGCAAGACCGCCGTCTGGCGTTGGCAAGAACGGTTCATGGACGAGGGTGTCGATGGCCTGCTGCGCGACAAGACCCGCCCCGCGCGGATCCCCAAATTGACCGACGAAGTGGCCGTGCGGATCGTGGCCCTGACCCTTGGCGAACCGCCGGGCGAGACGACCCACTGGACCGGTCGCGTGATGGCCAAGGTGGCGGGCGTCAGCCTGACTTCGGTTCAGCGCATCTGGCGGACCCATGGCCTGGCGCCGCACCGTATCCGCACCTTCAAGCTTTCCAATGATCCGAAGTTCGCCGCCAAGGTCCGCGACATCGCCGGTCTCTATGTCGATCCGCCCGCCCATGCGGTCGTCCTCAGCATCGACGAGAAGTCCCAGATCCAGGCCCTGGATCGCACCCAGCCGGGTCTGCCTCTGAAGAAGGGCCGGGCCGGAACCATGACCCATGACTATAAGCGCCATGGCACGACCACCCTGTTCGCCGCTTTCGATGTGCTGGACGGCAAGGTCACCGGACGCTGCATGCAACGTCACCGGCATCAGGAATTCATCCGCTTCCTCAACACCGTCGAGCGCCAGGTCCCGGCCGGCAAGACCGTCCACGCCATCCTCGACAACTACGCCACCCACAAACACCCCAAGGTGATCGAATGGCTGGCACGTCATCGGCGATGGACCTTCCATTTCACACCGACCTCCGCCAGCTGGCTCAACGCCGTCGAAGGCTTCTTCGCCATCCTCAGCAAGCGGCGCCTGAAGCGCGGCGTCTTCAAGGGCGTCGTTGATCTGCAAGCCGCCATCAATCGCTTCATCGTCGATCACAACAATGACCCCAAGCCCTTCAGCTGGACCGCCGACCCCGACAAAATCATCGCCGCAGCGAACCGTGGGCACCAAGTGTTGGATTCAATCCACTAGCCTAGACGCCGCTACAGGCCGTTGCTCGCCTTCGCAGTGAGCCCCGGAAGCGCCACAAAGCAAGAGCAGCGTCATGGTGTGGGGAGAGTCAAGACCCCTCTCTCCTCGTGAGTTGCCACGAACTCAGCCCCGCCTCGGAAAGAGCGCAGGGCTTTTTGTTGTTGGCGCCCCCCGTCAATTGGCGGTGGTCAAGGCGGTATTCATGCTGGTGAAGGTCGCGGTGAGACTGGTTCCGACCGAGGTCAGAACGCCGATGATCACGACGGAGATGAGCGGTGCGATCAGGCCGTATTCGATAGCTGTGGCACCGGATTCGTCCTGTGCGAATCGAGAAGATGCCGGCATCATGAAGGTGGGCTCCTTGTAGCTGTTGGCGCTGACATGACCAAACCAGGATGCGTGTCGATAGTAGAACACGGACACCGCACGGCTTCTCACGCTCGGGGTAGTCACGCTGGCATTTGCTGTTCTTGTGGAGTTAAACTACAATCTAGATTGTCACATGGAGAGAGCCCAGCGCGGCGGTGCCACAATTGGGGAGAATCCAGATGCGAAAGATCTGTATATTGATCGTAATGTTGAGCTATAATTCCGCATTCGCACAGTTCAGCGTTCGTTCACCGTCCTTGGAACTCTATACGGCATGTGTAAATGACGCCATAGCACAAAACTCGATTGCACAAAATGGTGCTAGTATTATTTTTTCTTGTAACGGACACACGGCACAACGGTGGTTCAATTTTTTGATCGGCGGAAAACAAACACGAGGCCCAACCGGGCTTTGGATGTTCCGGGAATTCCGTTCTGGGGCATGTTTTCAACACGTACAGGATGCGGAGGGCAAAGCTACCTCTTACTTTTACTGCACGATAACAGTCGATTCGCCATAATAATTAGGACGCGAATGCTTCGCCGAGCACCTGTCCCACTCCGCTGCCGGCACGATTGTGGTAGATGATTACGCCTTATCTCTTTTCGCGCTCCACGAGCCCCCTTTTCTCGTGGTGACAGGCCGCCTGTAGCAGCGCGTTGGTCGAGCCGAGCCATGGTCAAATGAAAGCTATGGAGAAACGGCTGTGGATTCCGATTCATGCCGGCCACCTATTCCGAGATGATGTCGGCCACCATTGAACTAACCCGCTGGGGCGGGAGAGGATCTGTATTTGGGGAGGTGAGCCTCCGGACTGAGGATGTGGTTGTCGACACCCACCTCAGTCAGGAGGCCCATGATGGCTCAGATGACCCCGCTACGTCGCATGATTGACGACATGACGTTGCGCAATCTCTCACCAGCAACCCAGCAATCATACATCTACGCGGTAGCAAAATTCAGCCGGTTTTTCGATCGCTCGCCGGAGGAACTGGGGGCGGAGGAGGTTCGCACCTACCAACTCCATTTTGTCGGACTCGGCTGGTCCTGGAGTCATATCAATCAAGTGACCTACGCCTTGCGGCTTCTGTTCGCCGTGACGCTGGGTCGGCCGGATGTGAGCGTTCGGGCCATCAGCAGCAAGGAGCCCAGGAAGCTTCCTGTGGTTCTGAGCGGCGAGGAGGTCGTGCGTTTTCTAGAGGCCGTTCCGGGGCTACGCAATCGGGCGGCCCTGACCACGGCTTACGGCGCGGGGCTTCGCGTCGCCGAGGTTTGCACCCTTAAGATCAGCGATATCGATAGCAGCCGCATGGGCATTGTCACATCAAGTAAGTAGAGGGCGATTCAGAAGCCTGGAGCGACGGGCTAAGTAATTGGAATCATTGGTTTCGACACTCATTCCCAAGCAAGTAATAACATATAGAACCAGGTTCCCGCGACAATGCCCTGGCTACAACTGGCGTGCCTTGGTGGAGGAAGACATTGGCCGCTTCAAGCGCGTGATCGGCGATGCGTTGCGCTCACGCGCGGAGCGGCGTCGCGCGACCGAGGTGTCCGTCGCTGTTCGCGTAATGAATTGTATGCTCGAACTTGGTCGGGCGGAGTATGTCCGCCTCGCCTGACCACGGACCAGATGACGCTCACTGCGTCCGCCTGCCGATCCCTGTAACAAAGTGCCGGCCGCCTTCGCGGGAGATCAGCGCCCCGATTCTGCAAGCTTCTCGGATCTCATATCACAGGCCTCAAGACAGCAATGGGTAACGTCGCGAAGAGTTTCCTAGTTGGGTAACCGCTTCCGTCGGTTGCGACTTCCCGCTCCGTCGTCACTTCGCGCCATCGACCGGCAGGCACTGGGAGTGTCGTCGCCCCCCAAAATGCCCGTGGCGGCGATAGCTTATCGGCGCTGATGACTTGGCCCAGTAATCGGCAGACCGCAGCGATGAGGGTCTCCTGGCCGTTCGATCGCCGAAAGGCGAGAACATGGCAGGTCTTTGGACCGCTGGCATCGAGGGGATGATAGTCGCCTTCGGCGTACAGAGCCGGGGCCGCAGCACGATCGCTCAGGATGCGCGCGAGGATACGCTGCTTGAGATGTCCGCTCCGCCAGCGAGCCAGCAGGCGATCGGCAGGCTCATCGTGCTCCAGCGCTTGGCTGCGCACCACATAGTCCACCGGCCGGCGGTTATCCGGATCAACTAAGGACAGATCCCAGAATTCGCTACCTTGGTAGATGTCGGGGACACCGGGCAGCGTGCACTTCAATACGGTTCGGGCAAGGGCCGTCAACATGCCCTGAGTGGCGAGACGACGCGCGAAAGGCTTGAAGTCGCAGAGAAAACGGCTGTTCGGCTCTGTCAGGCGCCGCATCAAGTCCGTGGCGGCCGCTTCATACGCTTCATTCGGATTAACCCAGCTCGTGTGAATTTTCGCCTCACGAAGGGCCTTGACGAGAAAAACCTCCATGCGCGCGCCGAAAGCCACTGCAGCTTGTGCATCAGACTCGCCGTCCAGAAGCTCCGTCGGCCAGGAGCCGAGCAAAGCCTGCAGCATGATGAACTGATCGTTCGCGTCGGGCGCTTGTACCTCGTCGATCGTGGCGAGATGAGGCGAGACGATCGTCCGCCACTGGCGGAGAGCCTTAGCCCACTGCTCCGGCCGTTGCGACAGCGCCGACAATCGGGCCCGCGCATCCTCGCCGCGCTTGGTGTCGTGCGTCGCGGTCGCAATCATCGCATGTGGCCAATGTTGCACGCGCCTGACATTCGCCGCGTGGAAGGCCGCTGGAGTCACACCATATCGCCCAGGGTCACCGCCGACTTCATTGAGCGCGAGGAGTCGGGCGTATCGATAGAACAAGGTGTCTTCGAGACCCTTCGCCATCACCGGGCCAGTCAGTTGCTGGAAGCGACGACGGAAGCGCCGCACGAGCTCGGGATCGGGCCGGCCCGGGGCCTCGTCGCTCTTCGTGTCGAGGAGGGCAGAGGCAATGAATTCATGCACCGAACGGTCCGGCAACGCGCTGTGCTTTTGCGCACTCGTAACCGCGCCTTCGATCAGCCGACGATCCTCGGGCAAGGGCTCCTCATCGCCGATATAGCTGCGATACACCGGGAACCCGGCGATGATCTCGCGCAGCGCGCCGCGTATGGCAATCACCGTGTAATCTCGCGTCTGCCGCTCGCTATCCGCTATCCGCTTGAGATCCGATACGAGCGCTTCAAGCTCACTGACGAAACTCGTCTCCAGGACATCCACCTTGGCTCGCCGCAGCAAAGACGGATAGCTGCCTTCGACACCGGTAGTCTGTCGGTAGATCCGCTCGAACATGGGCGCGGCTTCCGAATTCAACAGGACGCCGTCAACGAGGTTCAACGCGTCGTAGCCGGTGGTGCCGGCGATCGGCCAAGGTCTGAGATCTTCGCCTGGCTTCAATATCTTCTCGACCAGGATGAAGAAGCCCGGCCCGACGGCGCTCTGCAACGAGCGGAGATAACTCTCAGGATCAGCCAGGCCATCGATATGATCAATCCTCAATCCATTCACCCGTCCCTCGCGAATGAGACGGAACACCGTTGCATGCACCTGCTCGAAGACTTCCGGCTCCTCGATGCGCAACCCGGCGAGCCCGTTGATGTCGAAGAAGCGTCGGTAGTTGATGTCGCTCGCCGCGACGCGCCAATGGGCAAGGCGGTAGGATTGAGCTTCGAGCAGACGATGCAACGTGCCGAAGCTCTCGGGAACACCAGGTGCGCCGTTGATCAGCGAGACGGCGCGCTCCACCGCTTGACCCAGCGCGGGAGAGGCGGAGACGGCTCGAGAAAGCTCTTGCTTCAGAAGCTGCACGTCGGCAGGGAATGCCGTCCGGCGATCGGCGCCGGACTCTTCACCCATAACTCGCAAGCGCTCGCTGGCGGCGAGGACATCTCCGAAAATCACGGCCTCGTCCGATGCGGCAAGCGCTCGATCGAGAATGATGGGATAGCTCAGCGGGCATAGCGGAAAGCGATGCTCGAAATGCCAGACGCTGAAGCTCCCTTCCTCTGGGTCGAATGACAGGTTGAGCTCGCCTTTCTCCAACACCACGCCATAGCGGTTCCCCAGGAAGGGCACGACAAGCTTGCGGTTGGCCCCCAACCTGTGCCAATCAATGTCGAAGGCACGCGCATGGGGCGAGAGCTCCCCCCATTCGAGAACGGATAGCCACCAGCCATTATCTGCGCCGACACCGACATGATTTGGGACGATGTCGAGGACAAGGCCGAGGCCATGCTCTTTGAGAGCATCGGAGAGACGTCGGAATGCCTCTTCCCCGCCAAGCTCCGGATTGATCTCAGTGTGGTCGACGACGTCGTAACCGTGCAGCGATCCCGGTCGCGCCTTATGAATGGGGGATGCATAAACATGGCTCACGCCGAGCTGCGCGAGATAGGGCACGATGGCGATCGCATCCTCAAAGGTGAAGTCCTTGTGGAATTGGAGCCGATATGTGGCCCGCGGCGGCGGTTCGGCGAGCATGCTCCGACCCGGGCGTGCACTAGCGTCCCCTGCCCTGTTCCGCAGGGCAGATCCCGAAACCGAGGAGATGGCTGCGGCGCTTCCGACAGACGTCCCGACTGTTTGCGACACACGTTCCGCCCTCTCCGGAGTGACGTCCCGAGGGTTGTTGGAGTGTTCGCTCGCTTGCCCGGGCTTTCTCATGGTCGGCTGCCCTTGAGCATGACGCCTTCCCAGGGCAGCAACATTCCCGCATTACCGGTGCGACTGACATTGGGGCTCATCCACAATAGTCGTTCATTGCCGTGGATCCTCCACAAGACAGATCCTTCCCCAAAATTGGCAAGGAAGCGCAACGTGCCACCTCCGAATCGCCACACCACGCCGAGCGCGCTTTCGGCATGCACGCTCCATTCGGCACCGAGATAGGCTGTCCTCGTGAGAGGCCAAACCTCCAGGCGGCGCAACTGCAGGAGCCGCCTCGTATCGGCAAGCACATCGGCATGGGGCGTCAGGCGCCGCTCGTCCCACTGGAGTACCGATCGAGCCGCTGCAGCATCCGTGGTTGGATCTGGGATCTCCGCTGCCAGAGGGTCAGCGAAAGCACTGAATCGAGCGAATTCGCGGCGGCGGCCATGGCGCACCGCGGCCGACAACGACTCGTCATCCGCGAAATCGACGAAATAGAGAAACGGCGAGGAAGCCGCCCATTCCTCGCCCATCAAGAGCAAGGGAATTTGAGGAGAGAGTAGCAGGGCGGCACGCGCCAGAGCCAGCTTCCGCGGCTCGACCAGATGAGAGAGACGTTCTCCCATGGCTCGGTTTCCCGTCTGATCATGGTTTTGCAGAAAGGCAACGAAAGCCGATGGCGGCAAGTGAGCGGAAGGCTCGCCGCGCGCTTTCCCACCGCGGTGTGCCGACGGCTCGCCCTGATAGGCGAAGCCGTCGGCCAGCGTTCGGCCGAGGCGTGCGACGGGATCGTCGGCGTAGTCGCGGTAATAGCCGTCCTTTTCGCCCGTCAGCAGGGTGTGCCAGGCATGGTGGAAGTCGTCATTCCACTGGGCCGTATGAAAGCTCGGTCGGCCTAGGGCATCACGCGCGATCCAGTGAGCCTCGTTAGCGTCGTTCTCCACGACCAGGTGCACGGTGCGGCTGGGAAGTTCCTGCCGTACCCTGGTGGCGATCTCGGCAAGAATATGCGTTTCGCTGTCATCGCGGATCGCGTGCACGGCATCCAGGCGCAGCCCATCCGCGTGGAATTCTTCGAGCCAATAAAGCGCATTGTGGATGAAGAAATCGCGCACCGGCCGGCTGTCAGCTCCGTCAAAATTGATGCCGTCGCCCCATGGGGTCCGATGGCGTTCGGTAAAGAACGAGCTAGCATATTGCCGAATATGATTTCCCGAGGGTCCGAAGTGATTATAGACCACATCGATGAACACCATGAGCTGCAGCGCGTGCGCCCGCTCGATCAGATGCTTGAGCTCTTCGGGAGTGCCATATGATGCATCGGGTGCGAACGGCAGCACACCGTCATAACCCCAGTTTCGCCGGCCCGGGAAATCGCCAATCGGCATCAGCTCGATCGCGGTCACTCCAAGACCGGCCAATTGGTCGAGCTTGGGCAGCAGCCCCGCATAGGTTCCGGCCGTCGTGGCTGTCCCCACATGGATCTCGTAAAGGACGGCGTCCTCCCACGGACGTCCGGACCACGCATCATCGGACCATTGATAGGCCCTAGGATCGACGACGACGCTTCGCCCTTGCACATCGTCTGGCTGAAATCGCGAAGCCGGGTCCGGAACGAGTGGTCCGCCGTTGATCCTGAAGGCGTAGCGGCAGCCTGCCCCAGCATTCTCGGAGATCAGCTCGCGCCAGCCGTCGCCGATCGCCGGCATGGTCTGCTCGACGTCTTCTATGACGAGCGACACGTCATGGGCGGTGGGCGCCCAAAGGGAGAAGCGAGTTCCGTTTGGCCCGATCTCGACTCCGAAGGGCATGGAGTGTGCCCGCATCATCGAAGCGCCCCCAGATCTGCTCCATGCTGGAAGAGCACAAGCGACCGCGGCTCCAAGGAGACGGTGCCGCCCGGATTGAGAATGATCGGCGCGGCGCCAACCATTCCCGTCGCGATGCCCGTGTCGAAGACGGAAACCCAGCTCGCACTCGGAAAGTCCTCATAAAGGTGGAAAATCTGAGTCTCCGGAGCTGCATTGAGCAGGAGCAGGAACCGGCCGCCATCCGAGGCGTCATTGCCGATCTGCATACCGAGTGTCCGGCGCTGGGCATCGTTCCAATCGTCCGGTGTCATTTCTCGGCCTTCCGGGGCAAGCCAATAGACATCCTTCAACGAATTTGCGGCAACGACCTTGCCGCTGTGGAAGTTTCGGCGTCGGAAGGCCTCATGGCGTCGGCGCAGATGCAGCAGCGCGGCCATGAACGGCAGCAGATCCGGATCGATCGCAGCCGAATTCCAATCGAGCCAACTGACCTCGTTATCCTGGCAAAACGCGTTGTTGTTGCCACCCTGGCTGCGCGACATCTCATCGCCCATCAGGATCATCGGCGCACCTTGCGAAAGCAGGAGCGTCGCGAGCAAATTCCGCTTCTGCCGGGCCCGCAAGGCCATGATCTCGACATCGTCCGTGGGCCCTTCGGCACCGCAATTCCAGGACAGATTGTTGCCATGGCCGTCCTGGTTGTTTTCGCCATTTCCCTCGTTGTGGCGATCGTTGTAGCTGACGAGATCGTTCAGCGTAAAACCGTCGTGAGAGCAGACATAGTTCACCGAGGCCGACGGATGACGCCCCGCAGGTTCGAATATCTCGCGTGAGCCGGTAACGACCCTTGCCAGCACGGGAAGCTGTCCCGGATCACCGCGCCAGAAGGCGCGAACAGTATCGCGGAATTGGTCGTTCCATTCGCTCCATCCGGCTGGAAAGTTGCCGACCCGATAGCCGCCACTGCCCACATCCCACGGTTCTGCTATGAGCTTGACCTGGCAGAGGTCGGGATCTTGACCAACGGCGCGCAGGAAGCCGGCTTGCGTGGATGCGTCGTATTTGTCGCGCATCAGCGTCGAAGCGAGATCGAAACGGAATCCGTCCACGTGATAGACTTTTACCCAGTGGCGCAGTGAATCGAGCACCATCTGCAGCACACGCGGATGGCTGAGATCGAGCGAATTTCCTGTCCCCGTCGAGTCCCAGCAATACCGCGGATTGTCGGGAGCGAGCTTGTAATAGCTTGCGTTGTCGATGCCGCGAAAGGACAAAGTAGGGCCGAGATGGCTGCCTTCAGCCGTGTGGTTGTAGACAACGTCCAGGATCACCTCGATGCCGGCGTCGTGCAGCGCACGGATAGCGGCCTTGAGGCCGACGACGCCGGCCTCACCCAGATAGCGCGTCTCCGGCGCAAAGAACGCGACCGTCGAATAGCCCCAATAGTTGCGCAGTCCTTTTGCAACGAGGAAGCGATCGTCGGCAAAGCTATGTATTGGCATCAGCTCGACAGCCGTGACTCCAAGCTTGGCAAGATGCTCGATGACCGCGGGGTGCCCCAGCGCCGCATAGGACCCCCGAATCGCGGCGGGAATGTCGGGGCACAGTTGAGTGAGTCCCTTGACGTGAGTTTCATAGATGCTCGTGTCATTCCAGGCGCGGCGTGGCGGACGATCATCGCCCCAATGATGTACTGGGTCTTCGACAACGCATTTCGGCATCATCGGCGCACTGTCTCGACGATCCGGCGTCAGATCCGCGCGATGCGCGCCAAGCCGGTAGCCAAAGATTGCATCATGCCAACGGATAGAACCGTGCAGCAAGCGCGCGTAGGGATCGACCAACAGCTTATGGGGATTGAAGCGATGCCCGTGGCTCGGCTCGTAAGGGCCGTGAACGCGATAGCCATATAATTGACCTGGGAGCAGCCCGCGCAAGTAACCGTGCCAGATTTGGTTGGTTCGGCAGGGCAAGAAGAAGCGCTCGCTTTCACGCCTCCCCGACGGATCGAACAAGCACAACTCCACCGCGGTGGCGTGGGCCGAGAAAATGGCAAAGTTGACACCTCGTCCGTCCCAATTTGCGCCGAGTGGCAAGGGCGCCCCCTCATCGACTCTACGCATTGCACACCTGAGATGCGAATTTGTGAACCCGAAATTGCGGTCCCCGACTCCCGAAGGATGAATGACATAGCGCTGCAAGAGAGTTGGCCTGGAGAGTTAGCAGCGACGGAGTGGCAGCTGGTGCACGTCTATGCTCATCAGCTTTCGAACAGACATGTCGAGTTTTCCTCCGCCCGCTTGCGGCAGGGAAACCCGTGTCCGCCCGAAAGAGTTCCATTGAGCGGTCCGAGCAATCGATTGGAGCCAAGGATTCAATCGTTTTAATGGTCGAGCACTCCCCCGCGCTACTCCTGGCGCCCAACTTTGCCGCGGGCCCGCGAGCCTCGCCGCCGCGCCCGAAGGCACACAGCGCGGCAGACGAGCGCCATGCCCCGAATCGGTGAAGCAAACCACGGAATAAGCACGCGGCTCCACGGCCTAGCGTCGGCAGGAGGCGCCAGCCTCGGTTCCGACCAGCAAACCGGCCGTTGAGCGCGCGCTAAGCTCGCTTCGCCTCGCCCAGCGCCTGCGCAAGGCGCAAGCCCGCGTTGATCAGCGCCACATTGTGGCGCCCGCCTTGGAACTGAAGTAGCCCCTGTTTGTTTTCCGAGAAGAGGTCGTGGAGGGGCGTTAGTTCCATGCTCGACTTTTCTGATCTCACGATACAGATGCAGCGCGCAATTCTGGAGAATCTGATCGTACGCATAGATAACGCTCAGGTTGAAACCATCGCGCAACTTGCCGCTCGGGAAAAGTGCTCGACCGAAGAGGTGTGGGCGCAAAGTTGCCTGCACGTTGGGATCGAGCCATGCAAGATACCCCAGCGCTTGCTTGGAATTTCCAGCAAGCGCGGCGGGTAGGGCACTAGCACGGAACCTGTTGTGCTGGCTACGTGAAACGCGCCTTCGCCGGCTCGCCGCGTTTTCTATGGGGAGTCTTGTTTCGGTCCGGTCAGGCACGGTGCCCAGACGATGAACTCAACGAGCGGAATGGCAGACTTGACGCGCACAAACGACTCGCCGCTTTCTCGTTTTGAGCGAGCGTCTGAATTTCAAGCCGACAGCCCCGCAAGGAGTTAGTCATGTTTCGTCCTATCAGCGCAGATAAGTTTTCGGCCCGTAATTCGCCGTTTCGACTGGAGCACAAGGCCAAATTGACGCGCCTGCCCACCCCCTGTTGAAATTGCTGGCGCGCCACTCGGGATAAAATTGCAAATACCTATATCATTGAAATAACACCCTGAATTTGAGCGCCGGAAATGGCGCTCAATCTCATCGTTCGCTTGCTGCCCATCGGGCGGTCATGATGACATCGGCTCCGAGGGCGGCAATTTCCTCTCCCGTCAGGGGTGCCCATTCGTTCTCGGACGGAACCAAATCCGCGAATGCGCGGTTTTCCAATGGAGGGTCACAGTCCCGAAGAGGGACCAAGGCGCCATTCGCGGTTGTGAACAGCACCCTGGCCATTCTTCCTGTCCACGACCAGTCGTTCACGCTTGCCGGATGCAGCCGCTCCACTGCTTCTTAGAGACACAAGAGAGAAGGACAGCAAAGACACAGGAGAGAAGGGCATCAAAGAGAAGGGCCTCGCAGCTTCATGAAGATTTATTTCGTTCCCTTGGCCCGCGTGACAAGTGCCGACGGAGTGGATCAGATTGTTGACCACGCGGCCTCACTCGGTTTCGATACTATTGCGTCGGACGCTGCCCTGGAAGCAGCGTGGCTGGGCGTGCCGCGCTGCGATGGTGGCGGCCAAAGCGACCATCGCGCGCCCAAAATCCACGACCTGCTCGGCGAGGTCTGCCGGCGTCATGAGCTGGCGCTGATGCTTGATCTTGTGCTCGATCGCTCCGACACACCCGCAGGCTTCTTGAAGCTTCATCCCGAATGGTTCTCGCCCCGCGTCGCTACCGAAGCGGCGCCTCCGGATCCGCGCTTCGTCGGACAGAGACTCCGACTGCCGCAAATTCGGTGGAGTTCTCCCGAGATCGCGGAGGCGCTTGTGGCGTGGTGGAAGGTGCGCCTCTTGGCGCTCGCCGATATGGGCGCCTCGCGATTCCGCTGCCTATCGCCGACCCTGACTCCGGCCGCCATCTGGCGACAGTTGATCGCGACCGTTCGGGGCCACAATCCGGACTGCGCGTTTCACGCCTGGACGCCCGGCTCGAGCTGGGACGACATTGCTGCTCTCGCCGGCCTGGGCTTTGCGGGCGGCTTCACGTCCAGCGCCTGGTGGGACTGCCGATCACCCTGGCTGATCGGCGAGAGCGAAATTCTGGAGCGGATCGGGCCTTCGATCGCCTTTCCCGAACCGCCGCCGGGCGAGCGGCTGCCGCCGGCTCTGTTTCGCAATTGTGCACGCGGTATCGATCGCGGTCGAACGGCGATGGTGCGCGCCTTGTTGGCCGCGGCGGCGACCGCTGACGGGATCCTCCTGCCCATGGGCTTCGAATACGGAGCAAGCCCGACGGCGGACAGGGGCCGCCCAGTGGAAGAGCTCGAGCGCCTTCGCCGACAGGCCCCGTTCAACCTCTGCGACGAGGTGCGCGCCGCAAATGCGATCATCGATCAGGCGACGGCCTCGCGACTAAAGGGGTTGAGGCTTATCGACCGATCGGGGGGAGGCGTCACGGCTCTCCTGCGGACCGATGCGGTCGATCCCGATCTTGCCGCGAAAGGCGCCGTCATTCTCCTCAATACTGACCTGTCCGCGCCGGCCGCTTTGTCGCTGTCGCTTTCGCCATTGCCTCCCACAGCCGGTGCCGCATGGACCGTGCGGAATACGACGGACGATGCGTTGCGCCCGCTCGAACCCGGCGAGGTCCGGGTCGTCCGCCTTGAGCGCAGCCCGTCGATCCTGACGAGGCCGTCGCGAACCTCGGTGCAAGGCGCAATGAAGGCCGCCCGCATCGTGATCGAGGCCGTGAGCCCCGCCGTGGACGGTGGCCGCTTTCCGGCCAAGGACTAAACCGCTCGCGCGGTAAGGTTTCCCCGCCGGGAGCGCGGGCGAGGCTCATTGGATGTCGGCATAACGGGCTCTCCCGTCCTGTCTCAAGATCATGGGGTTTTTAAACCTCGTGTGAGACAGGAGCTATCGCCATGACCGACAAGGCCATCAGCCCATTGCGCCAGCGCATGATCGAAGACATGACGGCTCGTCATTTCGCGGAGAAGGTCCAGAAGGACTACATCCGTTACGTCAAAAACTTCGCAGCTTTCCTCGGCCGCTCGCCCGATGCCGCCACCAGCGAGGATCTTCGTCTGTTTCAATTGCACATGACGAAGACCCATGTGAGCCCGGGGAGCATCAATGCCGCGATCGTCGCGCTCCGGTTCTTTTTCAAGGTGACGCTCGAACGGGACGATCTGGTCCGGCGTCTGACGTTGGTGCGCGAACCGCGCAGGGCGCCGATCGTGTTGAGCCCCGAGGAAGTGGCGCGACTTCTGGAGGCCGCCCCCGGCGTCAAATACAAGGCGGCGCTCAGCGTGGCTTATGGGGCCGGTTTGCGCGTGTCCGAGGTCGTCGCGTTGAAGGTGTCCGATATCGACAGCAAGCGCATGACGCTCCGCGTTGAGCAAGGCAAGGGCGACAAGGATCGCTATGTCATGCTCTCGCCGCAACTGCTTGAGTTACTGCGCGACTGGTGGCATGTGGCGCGCCCACGGGCTTGGCTGTTCCCTGGGCTCGATCCGGTCAACCCAATGTCCGCCCGGCAGCTCCGTCGCGCCGTTTTCGCTGCGGCGCAGACGGCGGGAATCGCCAAGCGCGTGTCGCCCCACACGCTGCGGCATAGCTTCGCCACGCATTTGCTCGAACAGAATGTCGATATCAGGGTGATCCAGGTTCTGCTCGGACACGCCAAGCTCGATACGACCGCGCTCTATACGCGTGTCGCCGTCAACACGATCCGCGACGTAACGAGCCCCCTGGAGCGGCTCAGCTTGAACTTAGCCAAGAACCCGACCAAGCACGAAGCGCCCGCATGACGCCCGCTTCCCGTGCCGCGTCCCGTCCTGGAGGTCGCGGATATCTTCCGCGCCCACGGCCAGGCTTGGCGTGAGGCCAACGCCGGCCATGTGAGTCTTGGCCAATTGAAAGTGATGGCGGCGATCGAGAACTGCCGCACGGCGGCGCTCGGCGGTCATGTCGCGCGTTGCGAGGATTGCGCTCACACGATCATCGCTTACAACTCGTGTCGTAACCGTCATTGTCCGAAGTGTCAGGGCGCGGCGGCCAGAACGTGGCTCGCCGAGCGCGAAGTCGAACTCTTGCCCGTTGCCTATTATCACCTCGTGTTCACGCTGCCGGCCGCCGTCGCCGACATCGCCTATCAGAACAAGGCGACGGTCTATGACATTCTGTTCAAGGTGTCGTCCGAAACGCTGATCACGATCGCGGCCGATCCAAAACACTTGGGCGCGCGCGTCGGCGCCGTATCCGTTCTCCACACCTGGGGATCGGCGCTCACGCATCATCCGCACATTCACATGATCGCGCCGGGGGGCGGCCTCTCGCTGGATGGTCTGCGGTGGGTCGCCTGCCGGCCCGGCTTCTTTCTGCCGGTGCGGGTTCTTTCTCGGCTGTTCCGTCGTCTCTTCCTCGAAAAGCTCATGGCCGCGTTCGACGCCGGCCGCCTGCAGTTTTTTGGCGCCCACGCCGACCTTTCGGCGCGCGCTGCATTCACGGCCTTTCTGGCGCCGTTGCGCACGGTGGAATGGGTTGTCTACGCCAAGCGACCCTTTGGCGGACCCGAGGCCGTGCTGGCTTATCTCTCCCGCTACACACATCGCGTCGCCATATCCAACGCCCGGCTGACCGCGCTCCAAGAGGGCGCCGTTGCGTTCAAATGGAAAGACTATCGGATCAAGGGGCGTGATCGCCACAAGACGATGAGGCTCGCCGTCCCAGAGTTCATCCGCCGCTTTCTCATTCACGTCCTGCCGAGCGGCTTCCACCGCATTCGCCATTGCGGCCTATTCGCCAGCGGCGTCCGCGCGCACAATATTGCCCTCGCGCGCCGGTTGCTCGCGGTTGCCGCGCAGGCCCGTCAAGACGGCGGCGTCAATGACCCCGGCGACGCCGATCCGCCCACCCCTTCGCGTCCATGCCCATGCTGCGGTGGCCGCATGATCATCATCGAGACCTTCGAACGCGCAGGCGCTCAGCGCCCCGCTTCGCACAGCCAGATCAGGATCGACACATCATGATCGAGATCGAGTCGCCCGCCGCGTCGCAACGCCGCCCGTTCTCACCGCTGGCCGCTCGCCAGCGTCGACGCGCTTTGCTCGATAATGCTCTGCGTTCCCCATCCAAGCGCCCTCGGCGCCCCGAACCTGATCCCTCCAGCGGCAAGAGACGCGCCCTTCGACCCTCCAATCCGACAAGAGTGCGCTCGATCTTCCTTTCGAGCGCGCGACACCGACAGCCCACGATCCTCAAATCCCCATAGACCGCGCTCGCCACGTCGGCGCTTCCATCACGCGGTTTCCTCCTTGGGAGGCTTTCAAACGCCGGCCTCAACCGCGCGTGACGCAGCGCCTGTGCCAGAGGCCAGCGTCCGAAACCCTTCACCAAACGGGTCGTCGGAGAGCCGATCGAGATCGAAGCGGACATCTTCACCGATGGGCACGACCAGATCGCAGCGGAGGTGCTGTGGCGCCCGGCCGACGAAAAAGATTGGCGGCGGGCGCCCATGGATTTCATTGTGAATGATCGCTGGCGGGCGCGGATCGCGCCTTCGCGCATCGGCCGGCATGTCGTCACGATCGAAGCATGGTGGGACGTCTTCGGGACCCTCCGGAGCGATGTCGAAAAGAAACGGGCCGCCGGCGTGGATGTCGCACTCGAGGTCGAGGAGGCACGGTTGCTCGCCAAGGCGGCCTTGGCGCGCATCGAAAGCGCCGGCGAGCAAGCCACCCTCTTGAAGGCGCTGACCGGGCTGGCCGATTCGAATGAAGTTGTGCGCATCGAGACGCTGGTTGCGCCGGCCGTGCGCCGTGCCATGGCGGACGCCGACGAGAGGCGGTTTCGTGTGCGATACGAACCCTTGCTCCCTATCGATATCGAAAGACCAAAAGCCGCTTTCGCGAGCTGGTACGAGCTTTTTCCGCGCAGCATTACGGATGACCCGAGGCGTCACGGCACATTCGACGATGTGATCGGTCGGTTGCCGGCCATCCGCGCCATGGGCTTCGACGTTCTCTATTTTCCGCCGATCCATCCGATCGGTGCCACGAATCGGAAAGGCCGCAACAACAGCACGCGCGCCAAGCCCGGCGATGTCGGCAGCCCCTACGCCATCGGCAGCCCGGACGGAGGGCACGACGCGATTCATCCCGCTCTCGGAACACCAGAGGACTTTCGCCGCCTCGTCACCGCGGCCGCCGCGCAGGGGCTGGAAATTGCGCTTGATTTCGCCATCCAGTGCTCGCTCGATCACCCCTGGTTGAAGCAGCATCCCGGCTGGTTCCAGCAGCGCCCCGACGGCTCGATCCGCTACGCGGAAAACCCACCCAAGAAATACGAGGACATCGTCAATTCCGATTTTTACGCCGAGGCGGCGCTGCCCGACCTTTGGATCGCGCTGCGCAATATCGTCCTGCATTGGGTCGAGCAAGGCGTGCGGCTGTTCCGGGTCGACAACCCCCACACCAAGCCGTTGCCCTTCTGGGAATGGATGATCGCCGATATCCGCACCAGGCATCCCGACGTAATCTTCCTGTCGGAAGCATTCACGCGACCGAAGATGATGTATCGTCTCGCAAAGGTGGGATTCTCGCAATCCTATACGTATTTTACCTGGCGAAGCACGAAAAGCGAGCTCACGACATATCTTCAGGAATTGTCGACGACGGCGGTCAAGGACTATTTCCGTCCGCATTTCTTCGTCAACACGCCCGATATCAATCCGGTATTCCTGCAGAGCTCCGGCCGGCCTGGCTTCCTGATCCGCGCTGCTCTCGCGGCGACCTTGTCGGGATTGTGGGGCATGTATTCGGGCTTCGAACTCTGCGAGGCGGCGCCCCTGCCTGGCCGCGAGGAATATCTCGATTCCGAAAAATACGAGATCAAGGTCCGCGACTACCACGCTCCCGGCAACATCATCGCCGAGATCGCAACGCTCAATCGCCTGCGTCGAACCTATCCGGCGCTGCAGACGCATCTCGGCCTCACCTTCTACAACGCCTTCAACGATTCCATCCTGCTCTACGGCAAGGGGGATCCGAAGCGCGGCGAGCTGATCCTCGTCGCCGTCAGCCTCGACCCGTACCACCCGCAAGAGGCAATGATCGAGATCCCGCTCTGGGAGTGGGGCTTGAGCGATCAGGGTTCGCTCGAGGCCGAGGATCTCCTGCGCGGCCACAGCTTCGTGTGGTCCGGCAAGCTACAGCATCTGCGCCTCGATCCCTCCGACCTTCCCTTCGTCATCTGGCGCGTCGCGCCGCTCGGCGGAGCTGCGCCATGAACGCGCCGCGCGAAGCTCTGCGTCTCACACCGGCCGAGGATCTATCGCCGACCGTGGATCCGCTTTGGTACAAGGATGCCGTCATCTACCAGCTGCACGTCAAATCCTTCTTCGATGCCAACAACGACGGCATTGGCGACTTCCCCGGCCTGATCTCGAAGCTCGACTACATCGCCGAACTCGGCGTGAACACGATCTGGCTCCTCCCGTTCTATCCCTCGCCGCGTCTCGATGATGGCTATGACATCAGCGAGTACCGTGCGGTTCACCCCGACTACGGCACGATGGCGGATGTGAAGCGCTTCATCGGAGCCGCTCATGCGCGGGATTTGCGCGTCGTCACCGAGCTCGTCATCAACCACACCTCCGACCGGCATCCCTGGTTTCAGCGCGCACGGCGCGCAAAGCCGGGTTCGATGCACCGCAATTTCTACGTCTGGTCCGACGACGACCGGAAATATGCGGGCACCCGCGTCATCTTTCTCGATGTGGAGCGCTCGAACTGGACCTGGGACGCTGAAGCGAAGGCCTATTTCTGGCACCGGTTCTACTCCCACCAACCGGATCTGAACTTCGACAATCCGCACGTCATCAAGGCCGTTCTCGCCGTCATGCGCTTCTGGCTCGATCTGGGGGTCGACGGCCTCCGGCTCGACGCGGTGCCCTACCTCGTCGAACGCGAGGGAACCAGCAACGAGAACCTGCCCGAAACCCACGCGATCCTGAAGCGGATCCGCGCCCATATCGACGCCGAGTATCCGGGCCGCATGCTCCTTGCCGAGGCCAACCAATGGCCCGAGGACACCAAGGAATATTTCGGCTCGGGCGACGAATGCCACATGGCCTTCCACTTCCCGCTGATGCCGCGAATGTACATGGCGCTCGCGCGCGAGGATCGCTTTCCGATCACCGACATCATGCGCCAGACGCCCGACATTATGGCGAATTGCCAGTGGGCCATCTTTCTGCGCAATCATGACGAGCTGACGCTCGAGATGGTGACCGACTCCGAGCGCGACTATCTCTGGGAGACCTACGCCGCCGATCGGCGCGCCCGCATCAATCTGGGCATAAGGCGGCGTCTGGCGCCGCTGCTCGAGCGCGATCGACGCCGCGTCGAGCTGATGAACAGCCTGCTTCTGTCGATGCCGGGCACCCCCGTCATCTATTACGGCGACGAGATCGGCATGGGCGACAACATCCATCTCGGCGATCGCGACGGTGTGCGCACGCCGATGCAGTGGTCGCCGGACCGCAATGGGGGCTTCTCGCGTGCCGATCCGGCCGCCCTCGTCCTGCCCGCGATCATGGATCCGCTCTACGGCTTCGAAGCGACCAATGTGGAAGCGCAAAGCCGCGACCCCCATTCGCTGCTCAACTGGGTCCGTCGCATGCTGAGCGTGCGCAGTCAGCACAAGGCCTTCGGGCGCGGCAGCCTGCGTTTCATCTACCCCAAGAATCGCAAGATCCTCGCCTATCTGCGCGAGCATGAGGACGAGACGATCCTATGCGTCGCCAACGTCTCGCGGACTCCCCAGGCGGTTGAGCTCGATCTGTCCGAGATGAACGACCGAGTCCCGATCGAGCTCACTGGCGGTTCGGTCTTTCCGCCGATCGGGCAGCTCAGCTATCTCCTGACGCTGCCGCCTTATGGGGTCTATTGGTTCCTGCTTGCCAGTGAAGCCCAATGGCCCTCCTGGCATACGCCGGCCCCCGAACAGATGCCGGAATACGAAACCCTGGTGATGCGTGACAGCATCGCGCGGGCCTTGACCGACGGTGGAGACGACCGGCTCGAGCGGGAAGCGCTCCCTCTCTACCTGTCGAAGCGGCGCTGGTTCTCCGCCAAGGACAAGGCGATCGATGCGGTCAAGATCGCATCGGTCGTGGCGTTGCCCGATGCGCAGCGCGAGACGCTGCTGACCGTGCTCGAGGTCGGGAAAGGGACGCGGTCATCGCGCTGGTTCCTGCCGCTGAGCATCTCCTGGGAAGACGAGTCGACTTCGGCCCTTCCGTCCCAGCTCGCGCTAGCGCGGGTGCGAAAGGGACGCCGTGTCGGTCTTTTGACCGACGCATTCGCCTTGCAGCACTTCGCGCGCGATATGCTGCAGTCGCTGGCCCAAGGCCTGCGGCTCGAGACGCCAGAAGGCGAGCTGCGCTTCGAGCCGACCGACAGCCTGGCGGACCATATGCCGGCGCCCGAGGCCGAGATCAAATGGCTCACGGCCGAGCAATCCAACAGCTCGCTGATCGTCGGCGACGCGGTCATGTTCAAGATCTTGCGCCGCCTCAGCGAAGGCTTGCATCCGGAGGCCGAGATGACGCGCTACTTGACGGAACGCGACTTCGCGCACACCGCGCCGCTCTTGGGCGAAGTCCTGCAGGCCGCACCTTCGGGCGAATTGACGACCTTCGCCATAGCGCAGGGCTTCGTGCGCAATCAGGGGGACGCCTGGACATGGATGCTCGAGCAGATTGCGCGCGCGACCGACGAGGTCGGCACACACGACAGCTCGATGCCCGAGGAGGATCCATTGGCGACATGTCTTGCTTTCGCGGCCACGATTGGACGCCGGCTTGGCGAAATGCACAGCGTCCTGGCGGCGCCCACTGAGCAGGAGGCGTTCGCACCGGAGCGCGCCGACGTGGAAGTGGCCTCAATATGGGGAGCAAGGGTGCGCGATCTCCTCGACAAGGCATTGGACACTCTCGCCGCGACGAACGATTGGGAATGGGCGAACGACGCGGCCGTCGCCGCCGAGATCCTGAAACGGCGCGAGGCGTTGCGGCGCGTTGTTTCGACCTTGTCTCGAGGGGCGAAGGGCGGTTTCATGTGCCGCGTTCACGGAGACTTTCATCTCGGTCAAGTGCTCGTCGCGAATGGCGACGCCTACATCATCGATTTCGAGGGCGAGCCGAACCGGCCTTTGGCAGAGCGGCGCGCCAAGAGTAGTCCTTTCCGCGACGTCGCCGGCCTGCTGCGCTCCTTCGACTATGCGGCCGCGATGGTGGTTCGAAAAGGTCAGGTCGGGCTTGCCCGGACGACTATGGGCCAGCGCGACGAGCTGTTGGATCGTTTCCGTGATCGCGCATCGTCGACCTTTCTTGAGAGCTACAGCGGGGCGGCGACTGGCATTGACGGGGGCGATGAGGATGCGCTGCTCGATCTGTTCCTGATCGAGAAGGCGGCTTACGAGATCCTCTACGAGGCCGCCAATCGCCCGGCATGGCTCGACGTGCCCTTGCGCGGGCTCGCTGCTCTGACCGAGCGGGTCACGGGGCGGGTGCTGGCATGAGTGACACGAGCATCATGCCCCCTGGTCGTCTCGACCGAGACGCGGCCCGTGCGCTCGCTGCCGGCATGCATGGCGATCCGTTCGCCGTGCTGGGACCGCACGAAACGCCGCAAGGAACGATCGTGCGCGCCTGCCTGCCTGGCGCGTCGAATGTCGAGATCGTGGCGCGCGCCGACGGCAAGCTGCTGGGCGAATTGTCGCCGGGCGCAACCGAATGCGTCTTCGAAGGCCTCGTAAAGACGCTCGTGCCCTATCGTCTGCGCATCACCTGGCCCGCAACCGCCCAGGAAACCGAAGACCCGTATGCCTTCGGGCCGATCCTGAGCGACTTCGATCTCTACCTGATCGGAGAAGGCCGGCATTTCGAGCTTGCCGGGGCGCTCGGCGCGTCCGTCGCGACCATCGAGGGCATCACGGGCGTGCGCTTCGCCGTCTGGGCGCCGAATGCCAGACGCGTGTCCGTCGTCGGGGATTTCAACGCCTGGGATGAACGTCGCCATCCCATGCGCCTGCGGACGAACACCGGCATATGGGAAATCTTCATTCCGCGTGTCGTGCCCGGCGCACGTTACAAATACGCGATCGTGGCAAGGGATGGCCGGCGGATGCCGTTCAAGTCCGATCCCCTGGCCAGGGCGACCGAAGTCCCGCCCTCGACGGCTTCGGTCGTGGCATCTCCTGACGCCTATCACTGGCACGACATGGAGTGGATGGCGTCGCGCACAGCCCGTCAGACCGCGCAAGCGCCGATCTCGATTTACGAGGTCCATCCAGGATCTTGGCTGTCGCGGCCCCCCGGCGATCCGCAGCTCAGCCTCTGGGAGCATCTGACCCGTACGCTCGTGCCTTATGTCTCGGAGATGGGGTTCACCCATGTCGAGCTCTTGCCGATCACCGAGCATCCGTTCGGCGGCTCCTGGGGCTATCAACCGCTCGGCATGTTCGCGCCGAGCGCGCGCTACGGTGCGCCGGAGGAGCTGGCGCGCTTCGTCGACGCCTGCCACGCCGCCGGCGTCGGTGTGATCCTCGACTGGGTGCCGGCGCATTTCCCCACCGATGAGCATGGGCTCGCGCGCTTCGACGGTACAGCACTCTATGAGCATCTCGACCCGCGCGAAGGCATTCACCGAGACTGGAACACCTACATCTACAATTTCGGCCGCAGCGAAGTGCAGGGGTTCCTGATCGCCAGCGCGCTGCATTGGCTCGAGCAGTTCCATGTCGACGGCCTGCGCGTCGACGCCGTCGCGTCTATGCTCTACCGCGACTACAGTCGCGCCCAAGGCGAGTGGAGCGCGAACATTTATGGCGGGCGCGAGAACCTCGAAGCGGTCGCGTTCCTGCGTCACCTGAATAGCGTCGTCGCGGAACGGTGCTCCGGCGCGGTCATGATTGCGGAGGAGTCGACGGCGTGGCCCGGCGTGACGCGTCCCGTCACCGAGGGCGGCCTCGGCTTTTCCTACAAGTGGAACATGGGTTGGATGAACGACACGCTGCGCTACATGGCGCGCGAACCGGTTCACCGCAGCTGGCATCACGACGACATGACCTTCGGGTTGATCTATGCCTTCTCGGAGAAATTCATCCTGCCCCTGTCGCATGACGAGGTCGTGCACGGCAAAGCCTCGCTCATCGGCCGCATGCGTGGCGATCGCTGGCAGCGTTTCGCCAATCTGCGTGCCTATTTCGGTTACATGTGGGGTCATCCGGGCAAGAAGCTCATCTTCATGGGCGATGAGGTCGCGCAGGAGCGTGAATGGGACCACGACCGTGAGATCGATTGGGGGCTGGCCGATGACCCGCTCCATGATGGCGTGCGGCGCCTGGTTCGCGACCTCAACCTCGCTTATATCAAGGAACCGTCTTTGCACCGACGCGACTGCGACCAGGAAGGCTTCGCCTGGATCGTCGGCGATGATCGCGCGAATTCGGTCTTTGCCTTTCTGCGCTCCGGCCCCGCCGAAGCCGCGCCGATCGTCGTCGCCTGCAACATGACGCCGATGCCGCGTCGGGGTTATCGAATAGGCGTTCCGACACCAGGCTGCTGGCGCGAGATCATCAACACCGACGCCGCGCTTTATGGCGGCTCCAATCTCGGCAACGGCGGCGTGGTCGAGGCGATGGCGACACCAAATCACGGCCGATCATATTCCCTCGAGCTCGTTCTTCCGCCTCTCGCGACGCTCATCCTGCGCAGCGAAGGGTGAGACCTGCCTGCCCTGCCCAACAAGCTCGATGCCGGAAGCGCTTACTATCTCGGCGCGAGCTGGGACGGTCTCGGCGTGAATTTCGCGGCCTTTTCCGCCCATGCCGACCAGATGGATCTGTGCCTGTTCGATCGACGGGGCGCCGCGAGATCGCTCGCCTACCTTTGCCCGAATGCACCGACGAGGTCTGGCACGGCTACCGTCCCAATGGGCGGATGGGCGTGCTCTACCGCTTTCGTACCCACGGTCCCTGCCGGCCCAGGAGGGGCACCGCTTCAATCCGCACAAGCTGCTTCTCGACCCGCATACGCGCCGCTTGAGCGGCGATCTGCGCTGGTCCGACGCACTCTTCGGCTACCGCCTTCATTCCCCGTGCCGACCTCTCCTTTGCTCGCCGGGACAGCGCGCCAGGCGTGCCGAAGGCCGTGGTCACCGGCGATGCGTTCACCACCTGAGCCGGAAACGACTGGGGGACATGGCACCGGTCCTGCGCTCGCTCCTGCGGGAGCGCTGCCCCACGATCCCTCGCTCTGGCCGCTATTTCTTGTCGAGCATAAGCTGTCCGTGCTTTTGGATGAGCGCTTTCGCCTTTCCGGCAAGGATTGCGAGAACCCAGGGAAGCTGCACGGCAAGTCGAACATGTTCGTCGGCGACGTCAATAGTGCCAGTGGCCGCCTGCCCGAAAATTCCGATCCGAAATTCCAAATGATCCTCCGTCCACACCTCTTCAACAATTGACAATTTACCGCCAAACGTGGTTCGAATGCCCGCTAAGCCAGATTTGAGGCGCCGGCTCGCTTCGACTTTGCCGAGGCTATGGGGGATGATCACAACTAGCGGCCCAGGCATCTCGCTCTCCTCACGATCCAGTATCGATGAGCATCTTCGAAATCAGCTCGGCGCGGACATCAAGCGCGCCGGGAGCCTATCGCTTGCCATAAGCCGTAATCGGCGATTGAGAGCGCAAACAGCGTGGGCCGACACCGATTTGCGGGCAGGCGAGGGTACTCGAAGAAGAGGCACCCGAGGCAGGCTGTAAGCTTGCTCGAGACGATGACGAAACCCTATCTGTAGTAGTGACGATGGTGGCGATAGCGGCGGTAATGCCGGTAGTGGCGTTGCCCCGGTACCGTTGAGCCAATGACGGCGCCGGCTCCAGCGCCTACGACCGCCCCCACCGGTCCGCCGACAACTGCGCCGGTTCCGGCCCCTGCCACTGCTCCACCCATCGTGTTTTCGCCTCGAGTTGCGCAGGATGCAACGCCCGAGGCGACGATAAGAACGGCGACGATTATCGGAAGGCGCATGGACGATCTCCGTTGGTGTTGCTGGTCTTGAACCGAGATCTCGGTCGAAGGCTCGAGGTTTGTCAGGGATCAATCTCTTGGTTTGACGAACGCCAGTTGCGTCCCGACGGTTCCGGCGGCAAATGCAGGATCCACCGCTCGTGACCGTGATGCCCTGAATTTCCGAAGCATGCTCACTTCGCCCGGCCTGCATTGCGTAGCTCGCGGGTTCCGGGTCAGCTACTGGACCTTCATCTCGCCGAGATAGGCTTGTTGCACCATCTCGTTGTCGCGCAGGCTCCGGGCCGAGCAACGCCCTCGCCCGTCTGCAGAACATAGCCGCAATCGGCGATCGAGAGCGCCATTGGCGTTCTGCCCACCATGAAGACGCTGGTGCCTTGCTTGTTGATCGCTGGATGATGTCGAAGACCTGCTCGACGAAGGCGAGCGAGAGGCCCATCGAGGGCTCGTCCCTGCACTCTGCTGCTCGCCCCCCGAGAGGGTGCGCCATCCCGCTCTAATGCGCGCCAGCCTTAGCGACCACACCGGCCCGCGCGTCGGTTCGGCGCCGAAACGGGCGGTCAGCGTGCATTTCGTATTCCGCCAATTGTCCAACCGACCTGATCGATAGACGCTGGAGCGCCGCTTCGACACGATACCCTGCAGCCCCATATCGCTGGCTCCGCCCAACACTTGCGCGCCTTCGCAGACAATCTCGCATGAGAATTGGAGCCATCGTCTGGGCTTGCGCAGGGGACTTGCGAGGATGGCACGCCGCTCCTCGAGCGCGGAGCCGCACAAATCATCCCCGCCGAGATGCAGGATGTCGAAGGTCATCAGCACCGCATGGGCTGTGCACCCTTGGCGAGCGCCGCATGGATGGCGGAAGAGGTCGTAGCCGCCGTCCAGAGCCGCCAACGGAACGAGGATGATCGCCTTTGCGAAGAACCGAATGCCTCACTCGCCGCCAGGGCCCTCGGCCTCGATTCCCCTTTCGGAAAAGCTGGTCTTGCGGGTGCGGCTGGCCTTCACGCCATTCGGATTGAGCACCTCGCGAATTTCCTTGCTAGCCTTGAACATGGGGAGGCGCTTGGCGATCACGGGCACACGTTGCCCGGTGCGCGGATTGCGACCGACACGCGGTGCTGAAAACCGCCGGCGACGGCGACGAGCTCATAGGGGCGTCCGTGCAATTCGTGGCGGATGTCCTCGATCAGGAGATCGAGGTTGCAGTCGCGGCCGACCACACCGGCCAGCACCTCGCGCGAGACGGATTTCGGGGAGGTGAATATCACGGCTTCGACGCGGCCCATCCATTCGCGCCAGCGGGCTTGCGGCGGCAGGTCGTCGAGCTCGACGTCGAATTCCACCTTGCCTTTGGCGCGCCGCCCCACGGTCTAAAGCCCATACAGCCGAAACGTGTCGCGGCCCGAGACCCAGCTATTTCCAGGAGTATCTATCGCGCCTCCCTGGAAGGCAGGCGGATTTCGCTCCTGGCACCCTGGCCCGCTTGGCGGCATATTTAGCAGCATGGCCGAAGACCATCCTTTCACGATTGCTGTCGAGCGAAACACCGATATCGTTGACCGTTTTCGCTGGAGCATTCACGAAAACGGCACACTTCGCGAGCAGTCGCCAAACTCCTATCCGACAAAGCGCGAAGCCCTAGCGGACGCCCAAAAGGTTATGCAACGGCTCGTCACACGTTGGCAGGCCGGCAAATGACCAAGACCCCCAAACGTCCACGCGTATCTCGTGCGGCTGGGGACGCTCTCCCGTCTTAAGCTTGACCAAGGGCCAACAGGTTGCACGCCATCGCCGACATCGCCCGCGCCGAGGGCGTCGATCTGTCGAATCCCGATGGGGCTTTCGCCTCCCTCTTCGCGTTCGGCGTCGTTCGGCGGGAACAGGCCGCAGAGGACGCGCTGCCCCAGCATGACGCCTGGTGCTCTGCATGGCGAAGGCTGCGCTCTCGCTGTCGAAGACACCAGCCAGCCACGGCGCTGTGGCCGCCATAGCTGTCCAGTCCTGTCAGGTTGACGAGGCTGTGTTCGTGAACGCCCTGGCCAAAGGCATTGGTCACAACGATGACCGAGCCGTCCAGAGCACGGTGTCTGATACGATCAATCCTCACGCTGGCGGAAGCTCGCGGCCGTTCCGCAAGTCGGCGTCACTCGGCGCACGATTATAGGCGGGGGTGTTGGGGTCGGTCGATTGATACGGGGGCGTCGTCAAGGCTCGTGTGCGCCGAGAGAGATCACGCCGCTTCTTCCGCATGCACGGGAAAGTGGTGTAGCTTCATCCGCAAGCTGCCATACCGAAGTCAGCTGGTCTAGCGCGGATCAAAGCCAAAGCGTCCGAGATCATGGTTCCTGATGCCAATAGGGAGGACTTGCTTGTGAAACCTGCGATTTGTCTGGTGACCTTTCTGGCGCTCTCGGTTGCGGTCAGTCATGGTCACGCACAGGCGGTCGGCGATCCACAAGAGGGCCTCGCATTGGCGCAACAGGTTTGTTCGGAGTGTCACGCGGTCCGAAAAGGACAGGTCGGCTCGCCGAACTCGCGGGCACCGACATTCTTGGAGGTCGCAACCACTCCTGGAATGACGAGCACTGCCTTGACGGTGGCGCTTACGACGCCGCATGCGGGGATGCCAATGTTCAGGCTCACAGCCGAGCAACGAGGAGATGTTATCGCTTACATCCTCAGTCTGCGTTAGCCAATCTCGTCGCGGCCGATAATTTGCGTCCCACGGCCTGGCTCATTCGACCGTTGATCCGGCGCGGCTTGGTTTGCTGGGCTTTGGGCAGGGTCAGCGTCAAAACGCCATCCTTCTTTCTCTGGTCGACCCTATTCGGCGCCAGGCTAAAGGTCCGGCGACCGTGTCCAATGTTGTACTCGGTGTAGACCGGCTGCAGCTTCTCGTATTTCGAGAAATCGATGGTCAACGAACGCCAATTGACATTCTACATAGCTGGTGCTCACATCGGACCCGTCGGGGCCTGGCTGGGTCCCATTCACACTTGGCGAGGCCACCGTTACTGCTACAGCCATTGGGGCCATCGGGTGCGCCACCTATAGAATGCGAATCAGTTTGGCCGTTTGGGTGCTAAGAGAGGGAAGTTTCAGTGGGCTTAGTCATGCTCAAGCTTCTCCGCAGGCAGGACGGACCGCAGGCGTGCAGACATCGTTACCAAGATAAGGGGGGCGCGCCGTGCTCACGCTCGTAATCGGAATCCTAATAACCATCGTCGTCGGCGCCATCTTGTTTTGGGTCATCGACAAATATTGTCCGGATGCGCGGCTAGCGCAACTTCTCAAACTCCTCGTCGTGCTGATCTGTTTGGGGTCGATCGTGAACCGGTTGCTTCCGATGCTCGGGTACTCGTCTTTCCTGTAACAAGCAGCGACAGTGATTTTGCCCCGCTGCGAGCAACTCTGCGACCTCGTCCAGCATAGTAGATTCCGAAGCTTCACACACGTGCTCTCGTGTATGTTTCAAAACAGGCGCTTGGTATCCGCGGCGTAGGACCGCTTTGGTGAAGGTTTGCTGTTGCCGGCCGTTCGCAAACGACGCGGCTGCTTTTGCGGCCGGCATCAGCAAACCTCCCAGGGAGGAAACCGCGGGAGATGAGGCGTTGGCGGTTGGGGGCTCGACCTAGCACGGTTCTTTCGTAGCTCCGGCAAAAACGCGCACGGCTGCGCCAGCGCGATCGGCAAGATCAGGCTACGCGCCGAAAAGGAGGCCGGCGAGTTTAGGCGCCGCGCAGGAAAACCACGAGCAGGCGCGCATCGGTCTGCGGCGCGGCCCAGACGCGGCCAGCGACGGTGCTCGGCGCGAGAGCCATCAGCCCCTTGATGAGATCACGGCGATCAAGACGCGTGGTTCGATCTCCATTGGTGACAAAGCCTCAAAGACTACCGGAATGACCACATTGGCCGCGTCATGCACTTGCCGGTCGGCAGCATGGCGAGGCGATCGGCGCCGGCAGCTCGCCGGGCCTCGCGCCTCCGGTCGCTCGCGGTTGGCCCTGGTGTTGGAGCGCGTCGATCGCCAGGGGCGCGTTGTCGAGGGCGTCATGGCGGATGCCTTATCCGCGCGACCTCGCCGCCGCCAGGCGCTGGCCAGGCCGCGCCGAGCCTAGGTATCGGGCGCAACGGCCTCGCCAAGCCATTCCGGTGGCCCAGGACGGCCGACTCGGTGCGGGCGGCCAGGGTTTTAGCCGGGAGGGCGGAGTCGAGCTTCCTGAGCCACGCCAGGCTTCACGCAAAGATCGCGGAAAATTCCGCGAAGTAATCGGCGCGCATGAGTTCCGGCGCTCCGCCAAAACTTGCTGGTCGACCTCGGCCATTGGTGGTATAGTGGCCGTTACGGACCATGATGCGCCTCGATCGCCGGCCTCTGCTCCCGTAAAAGACAGCATTGCGAATCGCTTGGCGGCCTGACGCCGCACAACGAGCCCGCAAGGTCGGCGTGATGCGGCGATCGGAAATCAAGAATGGTGTGGAGGCCGAGACTGACGTGGGCACCGTGATCGCCGATCATGTGTGGGATGGAGGAGGGGACGATCCCGAGAGCAAGCGCACGACACCCGTTCCATTGGACGTCCAGATCGTGCGATCTGGGGTTCCAAGGACAGCACCCCGGCGTTCCGCTAGCCTCAGTGGTGCGGTGCCAACCAAACCGGGGAGCGAATGACGTGAAACATGAGCAAGGATCGCCGCTTCCGACGGGCAACGGCAAAGGATACCACGGGGGGACGGCATAGGCCGCCGCTCCGGAATATCGCATGCGCACTCTCCTTGTTGTCGCTTTGCTGATAGCAACCCTTCTGCCGAGGCCAGCGACTGCTACCGAAGCCTTCATAAGCTGCGAAGGACAGGCAATTCGGGACTTGGATGACGGAATTAGTTCCGCAGATGTCATCGCAGCCGGCGTGGTCCAGGAATGCTTAGCTCGCAATCCTCTGAAGCACTGCGATGCGCGCTGTGAGGCTGCGATGGTCAAATATCTAAACGTGCACGTTCTTCCAGATGTTCTAAAGTTTCGTGCGGCGAAACGCGGGGCGAAACCCAACAGTTAGTAAGAGGTGCTCACGTTCCTCGACGAGGCCCCACGCCCTCATACTCGCGCTTCCAGCCTGCTGGCCCTTGGTCAAGTTACGTCGGGAGAGGTTGGCCGAGACTGGGCCGTAACGAGAGGTTAAGAGTCAATCTCCATTTAGCGGTTTGGCGGCGGAGGACACAGGTGGGCTCTTGACGAAGCCAACCCCCGCGCACTCAGGGCAGGTTACAGGCTCGTGGCTGCCCTTTTTCGCGATCAATAGGTCGGTGCCGTGAAAAAATTGTCCCGTGCCATGACATGTAGGGCACGTCATCATGTCTTCCAGAAGTGCTCGCTTGGCGCTCATGGCGCTCTCCCAGCAAGGAACGTGCCGTTACCGATGTGCGGGTCTTTTAAAGCAATCCCTCCGCCACAAGCGCCCTGCGAAGCTGCGCCCATGCGTCCAGCGTCGCGTCCTTGCTGCTTCGGGTCGCGGCCTTCAACAGCAACTCGGGCGGCATACTGCCAATAGGGCGTCATTTGGCGCCGCTCGGGAAGCGCCAGCAACAAGGCGCGAGCCTCGTCGAGCGACTTGAGGACGCGGCCATCCTTGAGGGTGATCGGCTCCGAGAGCTTGCGGGACCAAGGCATCGGCCCCAGATATCACTGCGGCGGTTGGACCTGTTATCCGGTGATTGCCCACGTTTCGGTTCATCTTGTCAGGGCTAATGATCCTGGCGGTCACAACGCATGCCGTGGCACAGATAGTCAGCAGCGTTTCCATGCCCCCCAACGAGATTGGGTGCCGATTTACATTGCCCTGGCGGCCTTGGTGATTTCGGCGGCTAGCTTCATCTATCAGTGGCTCGACAGGCGTGCGCAGAGGAATGACCGCAATCGACCAGCTGCCCCAACTACCCCGTCGGTCGCGTCGGCGCAAGAAACTGGTCAAAGAATCGAGGAAACGCGGACCTGATCGATTGAGGGGGCGAAGGCACGAGCGGCATCTCGTCATGCCGCTCGCCCTTCAGACGCGCGGCGGTTGGGATCGATGGCACCGCGCAGAATCAATATGCGCCCAACTGGTTATCGGGGGCTTAATCGGCGGGAAACGGGTCTCTTGAGACCCCACCCCGGCATGTGAACAGAATGGGAACATGTCCGGCCCCGCAAGCCCTTCCATCGCCCCTGGAAGCCGTCGAGCATGACGAGAGCTTCGCCGTCATCGATGCCACCAACACAGCTTTGGCGCTCGTCTATTTCGAGGAGGAGCCCGGCCGGCGCAGCTCAATGAAACGGCTGTCTCGCGAGGATGCCCGGCGCTTGGCGGCGCAGGTGGTGAAATTGCCGGAGCTGCTAGAGGAGCTGAGACAGCATGTGGCCGCGAGGGACGCGCCGGCCTAGCTGAGCGCGAGCCCGGCAGCGTGGGGGGCTGATGTAGGAACAAATCGACCACCATCCGAGTTATTGCGAAAAGGGCCGTGGGGTTACCCCGTGCACCATTCCGCCTCTCATGCTGGCGGTGTTTGTGCGGAGATACTCGGGAGGTTGCCATGACCCCAGACGTTGTCGGGGCGCTGAGAACGTTTGTGAAGAACCCATACCTCGACACCTATAAGGAGATGTCTGAGCACGAGCTCACTGCCTGGAAACACGTTTTCGAACGGTCGATAGCCATGAGGCCGAGCCGCGAAAAGGTCTTGCGCTTGCGCGCCATCAATCGAGCGTTGAGAGCCATTGAAGGCACCAGGATTCGCGATGGGAACCTTTTCTGGATTCGCGCGTTTGGCCCGCCAACTGTGAGGGTCAATCATGGACAAGGCGAACGAATATCGCGAGTGCGCAGCGCAATGCATAAGGCTGGCAAACAAGACCGACGACGTGCGTGATAAGGCACTCCTGATCGCCATGGCCGAGCGCTGGCACGATCTAGCAGACAGGGTGAAATGGTCAGCTATCCGGAAAGGCGCGCTTAATTCGCAAGAGCGCCCCACGTATTTGAATTAGGCTTGGCGGTCGGCGGGGCGCTTCTGGCCCTTAGGTCATCGTCCCCGCTTGCCTTGTTCTTTCAGAAGCTCCAAGCGGGCGCGGGCGAGATATCGAGCGCGGGGCCATCCGGTCGAGGGCCCGGCTTGTTGGGCAAGCCGGGCTTGAGAGCCATAAAAACGCTGGCATCCCAAATCCACCCATCCCGCTCACAATTTCACTTGGCCCGCCTAAGCGCCTCGATTTCATCGACCTGCGGCATTGTCGCATGCACCTCCTTTGCGCGTCACTGTTCAAACACTCGTGAAGCCAGCGAGATCGGTGGGCCGTGTCGCCATAAGCGGCCCAGGATCACAGCATCTTCGAATTCGCCGAGCGCCGGATCACCGGACCGTGACAAGGCGATGGCGCCGGCCTTGGATTTCGCGAGCGCAGCCGCACGATTCATGGCCGCGCGGCTAGTCGGTGCTTCCATGCCCTCTTCGGCGACAAGCTCGCCCTCTTCGGAGCGCACGAATGGAAGCACGACATAGTAGGTCATGGTGGCCATAAGCGGAATCATAGCGCTGTCGCGAAATGAGGGCAAAGCGACGATAGCGAAGGCGCACAAGGGCCTGGAGCCGCCTCTCGGCTGGTGGTGGCCCGCCAGCCTAGTACCTCTGCACAGTGATTATGACTCTTTGGATGTGTCGGGATATGCGCGGCCCATTTTGGCGCGTGCTTTGTCGGTTGTGAACATCCATTTGATGCGGGCGCCTTCGGCATTTCTGCGTCGTTCCCAAGCAGCGATTCCGCGGCGGAGCCGTTTTGGGTCATCGATTCTGCGATCCAGGCATTGGCCACGCAAGACGCCGATCTCGATCTCGACCATGTTGAGCCAGCTGGCATGTTTGGGAGTTAGTGGAACTCCAGGCGGCGCAAAATGCGCCGCGCTTCGGCGGGTGGGAAGGCCTTGTACAGGGCGCCGGCCGAATGGGTCGACAAGTTATCCTGCACAACTCTGATGTAGTCGGCATCGGGATAATGGACGTCGACGAGTTCGCGCATGCATTGGGCGTAGTCTTGTGCGGTGCGCCGTTCGGTGACTTTGACCTTTCGCCAAGGCCGGTTCACATCGAGGACGACGAAGAGATTGACGGTGCCGTTGCGGTATTCGTAATCGTAGCGTTCGAGCTGGCCCGGTTCGGCCGGGATCGGCTGGCGCACCTCGCCGATGAGTTGGACCGGGCTTTCGTCGAAGCAGACGCGACCGGTCGCTCGGGATTTGGCGCTTCGGCATAAAGGTCAAGCACGTCTTCCATGCGCGCGACGTATTCGCCATCGACCCGGGGAATGCACCACATGTCCTTGCGCCAAGGCTTCAGGTCATTTTCAGCCAGCCGCCGGCGAACCGTCTCGTGCGACAGGCTCTTGTGGGCTCTGGTGCAAACGGGGCGATGCAACCTGATATGCTGGCGGTTGAACTGGCTGAGGGTCGGCAATGGGCAAGCTGAAGAGCGTGGAGAAGCTGTTCGAGGGTCGCCACTTCGATCGCGAAGTCATCATCCTGTGCGTGCGCTGGTATCTTCGCCTCAAGCTGAGCTTGCGAGACCTGGTGGAGATGATGGCCGAGCGCGGCCTGTCGATTGCGCATACGACCATCATGCGCTGGGTGCAGCGCTTCGCACCGGAGTTCGAGAAGCACTGGAGACGGTTTGCCCAGGCAGTAGGCCGGTCATGGCGAGTCGACGAGACATACGTCAAGATCCGAGGCGAGTGGTGCTACTTGTACCGTGCCGTTGACGGGGCGGGGAAGACGGTCGACTTCAGACTGAGCGCCAAGCGCGATGTCGCGGCCGCCAAGGCGTTCTTTCGCAAAGCGCTCAAAGGCCAGCAGCACGTGCCGCAAGCCATCACGCTGGACGGCTATGCTGCATCTCACCGTGCGGTGCACGATCTGAAAGCCGATGGCTTGCTGCCCGCGGACACGAAGCTGCGCTCGTCGAAGTACCTGAACAACCTGATTGAGCAAGACCATCGGAGCGTGAAGCTGCGCATTGCTGTGATGCTCGGCCTCAAGGGGTTCACGAATGCGGCGATCACGATCGCCGGCATTGAGTTGATGCATCGCATCCGTAAGGGACAGTTCGGACTTGGACGTCTTGACGTTCAAGGCCGAGGCGCGCCTGCAGTCTGGAACGCAGTGCTTGGGGTCTGAAGTCTGCACGGCGCAGCAGGGAGCGTTTGCTCGTGCCGGCTATTTGCACCAGAACCCCCGCGCGAACCCGCAGTCCCGCTCTTCAATCGCGCTCCGCCCGTGCTAGTGTGATGCTACCGCCGCTTCTTTAGCATTTGCGGCCTTTCAGGGGAGGCGTTCATGAGAACAAAGCTCGGTGCCATCGTTGCCTTCGTGAGCTCGGCGACCATTGCTTATCCCACTTCTCAAGCAGAAGCTATGGGATGGTTCGGCTCACTGTTCGGTAGCTCCGGCACGGATCCCCCGAAAGTCACCATCGAAAATGCTAAAGCCAGCCGAGATTCAGCTGGCTTGCCAGTTATCACCTTGAACTACACCGTCAAATATCCATCCGATCTCTATGCTCAGACCCTTAGCGGCGTGCCAACTCTGACTTGCAGCCTCGTTCAAAAGCAATTGACGCAGGATCGGACTTTGCCTGGCGCCCCGATCAACATAACCGGAACCTCCGCAGCCCCTCAGAAGGGTCAACTCATCATCAAGGTGTCTGATAGCGACAAATCTATTGGAGGGGAATTCTCTGTCACCTGCACTCTCGCAAGCGACCGTGTATTGGGAACCTCTAACACGGTATCTGTTGACGTTCCGAAGCCGCCGAATCCGGTCGATACCTGGGGCGTATGGGCGGTATTTTGGGAATGGTCGGTCACTTCGGTGGTGTTCGAGGGGGAGCTTTCCGGCAACTATACCAACTGGAACTTTGAAGGCAAAGGCGCTTTGAATGGAGTACCTGCGATAGTAGCGTGTGACGGCCATGCGGGGGACGTGCCTAACGTGGAGGCGGGCGGAGGTGGCACCATGCATTGTATCGCCACCTTCACTCCCAAGCCTGACGCCACTGGTAAAACCGCTCCCCAATTCACTTGGGAAGTCAACGGACAGGGCAGGATCAATTACGATGGAAAGTGGTTCACTGGCGGTGGACCCGGATCTACGACCGCAAATGGTAAAACCACTCCTGCCAATTCCGACGCTCTGATCTTAAATAAGAAAGGCTGAGCGATCGTGCTCCTAAGTATTCCCAAGCCGCGCGGCCAGGACCCCGGGCTTAGCAGACCTTCGAGCGGGCCCCCAACGAAAAAGCCCCGCGCTCTTTCGAGGCGGCGCAGAGCGGAGCGAGCTAATCCAACCAGCGAGGAACCTTTGCGGCTGTCACGGCATTAGGGGGGCACGCCGCGGCCAATTTGCCCCCATATCTTCCATCCCCTTCAGCGCAAGGTCCTTCAACTTTTCGCGGTCCCGCTCGCCGCCGTTAAGGGCGTCTAGGATATTGCGGTTGATTTGGACTATTGCCAGCGATCTCGCTCGACCGCTCAGCGCCGGCAATTCCTTCAGCGCACCGTCAAAGACGGTCAGCAACAAGTTGAGCGCGTCGCGATCGAAGATCTCAATGCGGACCATAGCTACCTCTCTGCCATGTCCAAGCCTGATTCGTGAAGGCCCCCCCGCTCGACTCCCTCCCGCCGCCGTGCTGCACACGCCCAAGCCGCCAACTCAGCAGGGCGGCCACGAGCCACACGACGAGATCACGCAAGGGGCTTCTTCTTAATGACCTCGACAAAGCGACCATGGCGATGCGCGATGGACGGCACGGAATTTGTGTCGACGATCCCGGCTGCGGTCCGTTGCCCCTCAATGGGACGTTGCCAGGGCCCCGCTGGGCATTCCCCCGCTCGGCGGGGCCCACTCTGTGCCGAAATGGTTCTTCCGACGCGCCTGCCCTCGCCGTGGTGCGCGAGGCCAGGAAGGCGGACATGATCGACTGAGGGAGGCGAGCGGCCTAGGATTTCAAAACGACCGTCAAACAGATCGCGCCCAATACCAGCACCGCCCCCCTATGAAATAACCCAGGAGCGGGACGGCACCGTCCATTTGGCAATGCTCCACAATGCTTCCCATGGCCAGGCAAGCCGTTTGGCCGATGGCATAGGCGATCTCTTCCATGGGGCGTCCCCTCCCCTGGGCCTGTGATGGCCCGGGATGGCAGGCCCTGAATTCTTGCTCCAGTGCCGCCCACGGGCTTCCTAACCAAAAAGCCCCGCGCTCTTTGTAACCGGCCGATCTGAGCCGCCTTATGATCGCGGGTGCAAGAGGGTAAGTTCACGTCGTTATCGACGTCGTCATGTACGTCGTCATCGAGGTGAGCCAATGCTGCAGGAGGTTTTGACGGGGGTTGAACGCCGCCGCCGCTGGTCGGTTGAGGAGAAGCTCTCGATCGTTGCGGAAGCCTGTGCGGAGGGGATCAATCTGTCGGATGTGGTTCTGTCGCAATAAGCGAGCGCTGGTAATGTGCCTTCGGGTTTTTTGACGACAGGGGCGAAGGTGATGATTGAGGCGCTGCGCAAGGTGATCCAGCGGATGCACTATCCGCTGGAAGTGATGCTGACCTGCGTGCGCTGGTACGCGGCCTACCCGCTGAGCCTGCGCCACATCGAAGAGATGATGCAGGAGCGCGGTGTGTTCGTCGATCACGCCACGGTGCACCGCTGGGCGATCAAGATTCTGCCTGTGCTCGCCACGGTGTTGCGGCGACGAAAGCGACCAGTGGGCAAGAGCTGGCGCATGGACGAGACATACGTCAAGGTGACTGGTCAGTGGAAGTACTTGTATCGGGCGGTTGACCGCGACGGCGACACCATCGACTTTCTACTGCGAGCCAAGCGTGACTGCGCCGCGGCTCGCAAATTCCTGGAGCGCTCCATCGCGCTGCACGGCGAGCCCGACAAGATCACCATCGACAAGAGCGGAGCGAACACCGCTGCGATCGCCAGCTACAACGCTGGGCATGAAGCCGCCATCGAGCTGCGCCAATCGAAGTACCTCAACAACATCGTCGAACAAGATCATCGGGCGATCAAGCGCATCGTGCGACCCATGCTGGGGTTCAAGACCTTTCGCTGCGCGAGCATCCTCATTGCCGGCATCGAGACGATGCACATGATCCGCAAGGGGCAGCTCGACTGCCCCAAAGGCCAAGCCTCGTCCGCGGCAAGCCAATTCTACTCACTGGCAGTTTGAGTTGCGGCCGAGCCCGCAGCTTCGCTTCAACTTCACTGGCCTATTGCGACAGAACCTCTGACTCACTTTCGATGCAGAATCATTCGATGGACCGGTCTTTTCGGAGACCCCCTTTATGCCACGATTGCTGCATCCGACTGCCCTCACCTCGCCAGGTCTTGTGGTTGATCGTCATTGTCACGGGAACCTATTTTTACTTGTCATTACTCACTCGCCAACGGAAGCTGAAACCAGTGATTCCAATAACTTAGCCCTTCGCGGGTATGCGGCTGGAGCGGTCTCTACTTGCTTAATGTGACAATGCCCTCTCCCGCAATGTAGCGGCTCGACGGTTCGGCTAGCTTGCGTGCGGCGAGCCGCGCAAGCCGCGTTGATTACGCACCCACGATGGTCGTTATCTCGGCTTGCAACCCAAACTCATGTCCATCATGAATCGATAGGGCTCGATCGATTCGACAATTGCGTTGCCCGCTCACGTGATCATGGCGACATGCACATCGCCGATGCCGGCACGGATCAACCCCTGCAATTGCTCGTGCTTGAGCGACGTGACTACGCCCGCAACATGGCGCGCTGGTATGTCCTCTCGATCGAACCGACACTGTTCGGTGACCAGGCGCTGATCCGAGAATGGGGGCGCACCGGCTCGGCCGGACGCCGCCTCGGCAATCCATATTCGAGCAAAGCCGCCGCAGCTGAGGCTTTGGAAGCGTGGCTCGCCCGCAAACTCAGACGCGGCTATCGGATCCGCGCCATGGAAGACGAAGGCGGGTTACGCCAAGCGAAATATAGCCGGCAGCGGGTGCGTTACGTCGGTGATTGAGCGGGCGTCCGTCCGGGCAAATAGCGTCCCCGCTCTCAATTTGCTCCCAGAGCGGCGGAATCATATCCGCGTGTCGGGGGTTCGAGTCCCTCCTCCGCTACCACAATCAAATCAATGGCTTAGACGCCAAATGCGCCCCCGAAAGGGGGCGTTTTCATGTTGCATCCGTCTCAAAACATATTCATTCATTTTCAAAGACTTGCATTTTTGACGAATCGCCCGATGCAACATGAATGCAACATGGTCGGGGGGCGTCGACGCGGATGCCGAACGCTTGGTGTAATGGATAGACGGCAACGGTAGCGAGGGGGGCGGCCTATGGGCCTTGGACACATCCTCTATCACTGGCAAACGCTAATCGCCGGCCTCCTTGCCGTAGTTGCTGCATTCTTCACAATTCGAGCCACCAACAGCGCAGCAAGCCGCGAGATTTCGGCGGCACGGGAACAGACAGAGGTGGCGCGAGAGCAGATCGACGTGGCCCTGCGATTGGAACGTCGGCGCCTTGCGCGTGAGTCCCACACCTTTCTGGCTGCGATGGAGGCCGCCATGGGCGGTGTGGTCGAGGATGTTGCAGTGGCGCGTGACCTGTCGAAGAATATCGGCACGCGCAATAATTTGTCCGTCCCTGCCTATGAAGCGAGGCAACGAGTCAAGAAGATTGCGTTTGCCGATCTTCGGAGCGCCTGTATCCGGCTCGGTGGTCAGCTCACTGCGCCGTTTCTTCGTCTCGAAAAGGATATTGACGATCTCGGCTCGAATTGGAAACCGATGCCAACTGCTGGGCTCGACGCGCGGGTGAGCCCAGATGCCGGACTGAGCGACCAGCTTGATCGCATCGAGAAGCAAGCGGCATGGCTTCAGGAAAGCGCCGCAGATGGAATGAAGAAATGCAATGAGGTGCTTCAGCGGACCGAGCACGGGGCCAGGAAGGCGGGCCTGATCGATTGAGGGGCGGGCACGCCTTATGGCGTATCGTGATTCAGGCGTTCAAGCCTGCCGAACATCTTGATTTTGTCCCCGTAGGTTATCCTTGTTTCGCGTTTACACCTAGCACACACGAATCGGCTGGCTGTTTTGAACCAGCTGCCCTTCTTGGTCAGCGCTTTTCCGCAGTGCGGACAATCAAGAGTGAGCATCACGTCGTCGAACTTGGAAGTGAGCGTCATTAGCCAGTAACGCGTCGCGCTGACCAGCGGTTCCGGGCCGCGAATTCCCACCCGTCGCCAACAAAAAGCCCGCGCTCTTTCGAGGCGGGGCTTTCGGAATCTACCCATGCAGCGTTCACAATCGTGACGACGGCGCGAAGAGCGAGCGGCATCTCGCAAACACCGCCCGCCCTTCACATGCGCGGCGGTTGGATCGATGCACCGCGCAGATTCGATATGCGCCGACAAGGTTATCGGGGGCTTAATCGTGGAATTCCGCAACGGTTGCGGATTCGCTCACCACAACTTGATGATCAGCCCCAACGTGATGATCACGGCGAGGCATAGGACTATTGCGAACCCCGCGAAGTCGCGCCCGCTGGGCTGGTCGGGCTGATGGCGCCAACCGAGCCGACCGGGCCAACCACGACGGCCGGGCCGACCGGGCGAAGGTTGATCCGACATGCCGGCAGTATAGCGCCTGCCCCACAAAAAGCCCCGCGCTCTTTCGAGGCGGGGCTGAGTGCGGGATCGAGGCCGGCGGCAACCGCCGGTGAGCAAGACTAAGCCCGGAACCGTGACGGGCGCAAGGCGGCTGCGCCAGCGGGCGCGCGCTCGCCGGAACCTTTGCGGCGCTTGCAGCGTTGCATGAGTAGGCCATGGCTTCAGTGTGACCCTCATGACTCTCCCATGGCCAGGGCCTCGCCGGTTACGGCCCGACCCCCCGGCGGGGCCTGTCGTTTTCAGGCAGGGGGTCAGAGCGCGTCGCGGCGGAAGACCGTCTCTATCGCCTCCGCGAGCGGTGCACCTCCGAAGAACCCGGCCGCAAGACGATGCGAATTGCTGATCTGGCTACAGCCGTTAATCGCGCGCGCCATGATCACAATCCCTGCGAGGGTATGTGCGGGTTGTTCCGCGATCTTGCGCGCGACAGCCTCAAGATCGGCGGCGGCCCGTTAGGCGAGCATCGATCGCCGCGCCGACGCCGGAGGTCTCGATCGCGGCCTCTTTCGCCGCCTCGTACGACCTCGCCGAAGCGTGACAGTGCGTATCGGCCCCGTGGTGGCGAACGCGAGAGCGTCTTTGCCAATTGCCATGTTCGAAACCGCAGCCCGTGCCTTCGCTGAGCGCGAGGCCAGGAAGGCGGACATGATCGATTGAGGGAGAGTGGGATGGCGGATCAATTCGAGATCATAGAGGCCAAGCCGAAACTCTTGACCGTACGCCATCTCGCCGAAGAGCACCTCTACGCTTTCCATGTCGTCGAGGATCGCGACGGCCGGCTCATCCTCGGCCACGACAACGAGTACGCCAGGGCCGAACATAGCGGGGCTCATCATTTCTTTGAGGCCCGCGAATTCGCGGAAGCCGAGGCACGCCGACGCCGAATGATCGATTGTTGATCCCACGCGCCTGAGCGCCTCTGTCCTTTTCGCCGAGCAAAGGCGGGGCGGATCGATTGAGGGGGCGAAGGGAGCGAGCGGCATCTCGTCATGCCGCCCGCCCTTCAGACGCGCGGCGGTTGGGATCGATGGCACCGCGCAGAATCAATATGCGCCCAACTGGTTATCGGCGGCGGGAAACGGGTCTCTTGACACCCCGTCCTGGCATGTGAACATAGTGGGAACATGCCCGGCCCCGCCAAAGCCTTCCATCGCCCCTGGCGACTCGTCGAGCATGACGAGAGCTTCGCCGTCGTCGATGCCAGCAACACGACTCTGATGCTGATCTATCACGAGGATGAGCCGGGCCGGCGCAGCTCAATGAAACGGCTGTCTCGCGAGGATGCCCGGCGCTTGGCGGCGCAGGCGGTGAAATTGCCGGAGCTGCTAGAGGAGCTGAGACAGCATCGGGCCGCTAGGGACGTGCCGGCCTAGCTGAGCGCCAGGCCAGGAAGGCGGGGGCTGATGTAGGGAACCAATCGACCACCATCCGAGTTATTGCGAACAAGGGCCGGGTGACCCCATGCACCATTCTGCCGCTGGCGGTGTTGGTGCGGAGATATTCGGGAGGTTGCCATGACCCCAGACGTTGTCGGGGCTCTGAGAACGTTTGTGAAGAACCCATACCTCGACACTTATAAGGAGATGCCCGAGCACGAGCTCACTGCCTGGAGAGACGTTTTCGAGCAGTCGATAGCCCTGAGGCCAAGCCGCGAAAAGGTCTTGCGCTTGCGCGCCATCAATCGAGCGTTGAGAATCCTTGAAAGCACCAGGATTCGCGATGGGAACCATTTCGGGAGTCGCGCGTTTGGCCCGCCAACTGTGAGGGCCAATCATGGACAAGGCGAACGAATATCGCCAGTGCGAAGCGGAATGCATCAGGCTGGCAAGCAAAACCGACGACGTGCGTGATAAGGCACTTCTGATCGCCATGGCAGAGCGTTGGCGGGGTCTAGCAGATAAGGTGACACACGCGGCTATCCTGAAGAAGGCCGCTAATTCGCAAGAGCGCCCCACGTATTGGAATTAGGCTTGGCGGTCGGCGGGGCGCTTCTGGCCCTTAGGTCATCGTCCCCGCTTGCCTTGTTCTTTCAGAAGCTCCAAGCGGGCGCGGGTTCGAACTCGCCGAGTGACGGATCACCGGACCTTGAGAAGGCGATGGCGCCGGCCATGGCTGCGCGGCTATTCGGTGCCTCCATATGGTGGCCATATGTGGAATCATAGCGCCGTCGCGAAACGAGGGCAAAGCGGTGCTGTTTTCGCTCGTGGTGGTGGCGAAAATGGTGGCGCGAAAGTGCATCGCTGCGCCGTCGGGGCGAGTGATAAGAGTCCCCCAATTATGGGCTTTTTGATAGACCAAATCCCCCAATTATCGGGCTCTCATTTTTAGCTAACGTGTTGACGGCGCCTAATTTGGGCGTTGAAAAACATGCAGATTAGAAGCAGCAAAAAAGTGCAAAGAGTATCGTCAAAACATCCTGAAAAGTATCAGAAAAACCATGAAATAATCTGCGGAATTGCGGAATTAAATCCAGATTACTAATGCCACTACTTGTGAATGTTGACTACGGCCGCCGGGGGCGCTAGATTAATGCGGACCAAGCGAAAGGAGCGCTCCGCCATGGCTAACAGCAATCCTACCGTGATAGACCCGCTCGATATCGTCACCACCAAGCGCTTGATTATGGAGGTCCGCGAGATCGCGCTGGAGAACGTGCTGGGGAACGTTCGCGCCATATTGGAAGAGCCGGTCACGTCGGAGGCGCTCACGCCGTCACGGCTCGTCCCCATGATCGAAGGCATATCGAATTTTAAGGCGGCACTCGTCCGGCTCCTGGCGCAAGATGACCCGTTTGCTTGGCGCTCTCGAAGGCCGAGCGCGCCGCGGACTTGGCTTGGCCGTTCAGCGTGCGGCTCCCGCCGCTGATATTGGCGGCCTCGAGCGCCTCAGTGAGGTTGTTGTGGATGATCTGGAAGGCGCCCGCATAGGCATCGTAGATGCGGATCTGTTCGCCGGTGAGCTGGTGCTCGAGGAGCTCGTACTCGATCCCCTCATAGGAGAGCGAGCGGGCAGCATAGAGACCAAGCGCCTTGAGATCGCGTGCCAGCACCTCCATGGCGGCGACACCGCCCGCCTCGATCGCCTCCACGAACTCCGAGCGGGTCGCGAAGGGAAAGTCGGCGCCGCCCCAGAGGCCGAGCCGCTGGGCATAGGCGAGATTGTGGACCGAGGTTGCCCCCGTGGCCGAGACATAGAGGATGCGGGCATCCGGCAGGGCATGCTGCAGGCGCAAGCCCGCCCTGCCCTGCTGCGAAGGTGCCTGATCGCCGCGCTCGCCCTTGCTGCCGACGGCATTGGCGAGCGCATGGCTTTCGTCGAAGACAACCACGCCGTCGAAACCCGCGCCCAGCCAGTCGACGATCTGCCGGACCCGCGAAACCTTCTCGCCGCGCTCATCGGACCGAAGGGTCGCATAGGTGGTGAACAGGATGCCTTCGCCGAGGCGGATCGGCGCGCCCTGGCGGAACCGCGACAACGGCGTGATCAGCAGCCGCTCCTGGCCAAGCGCCGCCCAGTCGCGCTGGGCATCCTCGATGAGCTTGTCGGATTTGGACACCCAGACCGCACGGCGGCGGCCTTTCAGCCAATTGTCGAGGAGGATGCCGGCAACCTGACGGCCCTTGCCGGCTCCAGTGCCGTCTCCGAGGAACCAGCCTCGGCGGAAGCGGACAGCGCTCTCAGCCTCGTCCGGCGCGGCCGAGACCACATCGAAGGTCTCGTCGACCGTCCAGGATCCCGCGAGGTGTCCGGAATGCGCCTCGCCCGCATAGATCACGCTCTCGAGCTGCGCGTCGGACAGGAGCCCGTCCACGATCACGGCGTGCGGCAGATGCGGCCGGTAGGAGGGTTTGGGCGGTGCGACCGAGGCCATGGCAGCCGACTGGACGAGCCGTGTCGGATGCGCCTGCGCACCACGAATGCGAATCGACTGGAGGCTGTAGCCTTCATAGAGCGCTTCGGTGATGCGGCCGCCCTCGGCTGGTTTCCAGTCGACGGTCTCGTAGGCGAGCTCGACACCGGCGCGATCGGTGGCCGGGACGGGAGAGGGGCGAGCCGGAGTGGTGCTGCGCGCCAGGCGCGCGCGGTTCGCGCGGACCATGATGGGCGCGGGAGCGCGAGACGCCGGCGCGCTCATGGCCGCTCGCGGCGGCACGCATTGCGTCACAAAGGCCAATAGCGTGCCAGGATCAGTGGCGACGCCTGGCGAAGCCGGGAAGAGCCTTGGATCCTCGGCGGGCACGCGATCGATGACGGTGAGGCGCGTATCGACGCTCGTGCCATGGCGCGCATAGGCCCGCCCGTCGATGGGAGCCGTGAACACGACGCGGCCGCGCTCCTGAAGCCGGACGAAGCTGTCGCACCAGGTCGGATTGTCGGGAGAGAGGTTGGTGCCCGTGATGGCGACCAGACGTCCCCCCTCCCCCAACCGGGCGAGCGCCGAGGAGAGGTGCCGAAACGCCGCGTCCGCGACCCTGCCATCGACATGAGCGGCGACCGAAAAGGGTGGATTCATCAGCACGACGGTCGGACGCAGAGCGGCATCGAGGTGGTCGTGGATATGAGCGGCGTCATGCCGCGTGACGGGAGCGCCGGGGAACAAGTGGCTGAGCAGGTCCGCGCGCGCGACCGCGAGCTCGTTCAGGACGAGGGAAGCGCCGGCGAGCTCGGCGAAGATGGCGAGCAGCCCGGTGCCGGCGGATGGCTCGAGCACGAGGTCGGCGGGCGTAATCGCCGCGGCGACGCTGGCCGCGAAGGAAAGGCCGATCGGCGTCGAGAATTGCTGCAGCGCCTGGCTCTCTTCGGAACGCTTCGTATGCGTCGGCAGGAGGGCCGCGACCTTGGCGAGCATCGCGAGCTGCGCGGCCGGCGATCCGGCACGCGCCGACATGACCGGACCGAACTTGCGCAGGAACAGCACCTGCGCCGCCTCGCAAGCGTCATAGGCGGTCTTCCAGTTCCAGGCGCCCTCGGCGTCGGAGCCGCCGCAGGCTTGAGACATCGCCGCGCGAAGAGCAGACGCATCGATCGAGCGTCCGCGTTCGAGATCGGGGAGCAGCATCGGTCATATGCGATCTCGATGTGTGAGACGGCCCATCATCGCCCGAAGGTGGCTTCGCGCCATGGTCTTCTGAACCGGGCAGGGTGAGGGGCGTTCCAAACGCCCCTGCGGCGAGTCGAACGAGGGGCTGATCTGACGCTATGCCGCCTTGGCGACTTCGATCCGCACCCGCCGGTGGAGGTCTCCTTATCCGAATACCTCGCTGTGCGATCCGAGGCGGGCCAGGCGCAGGCTGTTGGCGTCAGATTTCCGATAGATCAGCACCAGGTCGGGCTTGACGTGGCAGTCGCGATAGCCGGCCCAATTCCCGCTGAGATCGTGGTCGCGATAGCGAGGCTCCAATGGCGTGTCGGTCGCCAGGGCCCTCAGAATCGACAGCAAGTCGGCATCGAGGGTCGCCCGGTGCCGGCCTTTGGATTCCCGCTTGTAGTCGCGCTTGAATGTGGTCGAGCGCTCAATCGTCCGCATGCAGGTCCGCTATCAGGGCATCGACGCTGGCAAAGCTCTTGCCCTTGCCGGCCTCGAGCTCGGACATGGCCTCGCGGGTCGTAGCGTTTGGAACCTTGACGTCGAAGGGCAAGCGGCGCTCATCGGCGATGCGAAGCATCAGCAGGCGGATGGCGTCCGAAATCGACAGGCCCATGGCTTCCAGCGCGTCGGCCGCGCGCTCCTTGGTGGACGTGTCGATGCGGGCGCGGACATAGGTATCGGCCAAGCCCATAGCTCTCTCCTTTGGATGAAATTGCGTAGTCCTATTGTAGTCACATCGCGACTACGTTTCAATACCCCCACGGAAGGCGGACCGTCGCCTTGGCGTGCCATTCTTCGAATTCTGAGACGACCCCTTTAATGTTGTGTCGATGGAGCGCGGGGCGGCCGGCGCCGCCCCGCGCCAAGGATAATTCGGCCGCGATGGCGTGAGGCGCCGGCTCTTCCGGATCAATCCCATCGGCGAGGAACGCGGGCAGAGCCTGCGCGTCCGATCCGTCCCCGGAAGCGGCGATGTCGATCGCCGGCGTGCGCAGCGGCTCGGGCAGCCAGCCGGTGCCGGCGAGGAGCCGCTCGGCCTCCTTGGCCATGTCGGCCTTCTTCAGATGGTCGATGAGCTGAGCGGAGGCCTCACCCTTCGCCTCTCGCACCGCCTCGAGGATCCGTGCCTTCGGAATCCGGCTGAGGTAGTTGTCGACGGTCGGGGTCCAGCCGACGGCGGCCATGTCGAGATCCACTGCCCGGGCAAGACGATCGCCATGCTCGAACGCGCCAGGACGGCGGTTCCATGGCTCCTTCACGACATTGACGGTGACCGAGGCGCAATGAGCGAACAGCGCCGTGCGGCTGTTGTCGTCGAACGCGACCAGCGCGTCCCACAGATCGCCGGGCTCTTCGGGCAACTGCCGGGCCCAGGCGTCATGGCGTGCCTCGATCGCCTTGGCGGATGGCGTATTGCTCAGGCCCGGCGCCTGCGTGCCGAAGCCCGAGCTCTTGGCCGTGATCTCGAGGCAGGTATCGGACGCGTAGTGGTAGAAGGCGCCAAGGCAGAGCGCATGCAGCACTGCGACGAAGGCCATGTCAGGCGCGTTCGCAAGCGCGTCTCGAAGCGCAAGCGTGCGCTGCGCAGTGAGCTCGGTCACCAGGCGCTCGGATAGCGGCCGGACGCCTTCATCCTCGTCCGGAGTCTCGGTCTCGGAAGCCGTGACGCCGCAAATGGTGATCACGGCGTGCCCGGCCTCGCCGTCGGGATACGAAGCCGCGGCTTCGCCTCCTTCAGGCGCGGCCGAGACGGGCGCGTCATCCTCGGGCCGCACATATCCGCGCGCGATGCGCAGGTGGCCATCGCTGTCGATGCTGACGAAGACGCCCGCGGCGGCGATCTCGGCCGGGTCGTAGATCACGGGCCGCTGTTCGAAGGCCGCGATCGCGGTCTCGATCTCGCCGAGACGGCGATCGACCTCCTCGGGCATGTCGGCGTCGGCGTATTCCTCCTCGAGCCGGTCATATTCCTCCCTCAGAGCCTCGCTGGCGGCCCGGTCTTCATCCGTCATCTCGACCGTCTCGCCGGCGAGACGGCGCCGCCCGGCCGTGTGGCCGTATGGGAACTCGGGTGCGGCTACGATCCACTTCCAGCCTTCGCCGCGGAGCGTTTCGGCCTCAGCCTGCAGCTTCTCGGTCACAAGCCGATCGAGCAGGGCCGGATCCTGCAGCCAGCCGCCACGGTCCTGTTGGAACAGGTCGCGCAGCACGGTGCCGCCGGCGGCCTCATAGGCATCGATACCAACAAAACGCGCCCGCTTGTCGTAGGCCTCTACCGCGCCTTCGGTCAGCTGGCGCCGGATTTGGTATGGCTCCTTGCTGTAGGATCGCGAGAGCGCCTCCCACACCTGCTCCTGACGCGCCTGGTCGTTGGTGACCGTGAACGCCATGAGCTGCTCGAGCGTCATGTCGTCCTTGGCGTAGACGTCGAGGAGCTTTTCCGAGACGGCCGCGAGCTTCAGGCGCTGCTTGACGACAAGCGGGCTCACGAAGAAGCGGGCCGCGATCTCCTCCTCGCTGAGACCCTTCTGCCGCAAGGTCTGGAAGCCGCGGAACTGATCGAGAGGATGCAGCGCTTCGCGTTGGGAGTTCTCGGCAAAGGAATCCTCCTCGGCAAGCCCGGCGGTCCTCACGACACACGGGACGGGCTGCGTCTTCACCATGCGCTTCTGCTTGACCAGGAGTTCCAGCGCGCGAAACCGGCGGCCGCCGGCCGGCACTTCGAACATCCCGGTCTCCTCGCCCTCGGCGTCGAGCACGGGCCGGACATTCAGGCTCTGCAGCAGCGTGCGCCGGGCGATATCCTCAGCGAGCTCCTCGATGGAGATTCCGGTTTTCAGCCGGCGCACATTGGCCTGGCTGAGCACCAGCTTGTCGAATGGGATGTCGCGGGAGGAGCTGAGCGCGATCTTCTGGGTGGCCTTCGCCATGGTCGTATCTCCGCGACGGGTCGGCCGGGAGCCTTTCTCTCGACATTCAAACCCGTCACGAAACCCCTCGCCTCCCTCTGACTCTTTTGGCTGACCGGCAGGAGCAAGGGTCGACACGGCTTCGCCGCCCGCCTCCCCTGCCCTCTCGGCCGAGACTGGCGTCGACATGTCGCGGATCGTGCCCAGGCGCGGACCTCCAGGCGCGCAATTTCAGTAGCCAGTCTCGCACACCTGCAGGCAGCGCACTCGTCCTCTCGCCACATCTTCACGACGCGCGCGCACGTCGATGGCCTTGATTGGCGTGAAGCCGCTGGCCCGGATTTTCCCGAGGATCTTCTTTCTTCACGATGTCGTCGGGCCGGTGGCCTCCCACTTGGTGTGGATCGGCACGGGGTCCCGGCCCGAATCGGCGTGGGGGTCACTTGAGTTCCTGCAAGCTGAAACAATGACTTGGCAGGGTCACATGCGAGCCGATGAGGGTCACATTTCGATCAGCATTCACAGACAGCTGACTTACACCGCCCTATCGAAGTCTCACCAAGGCCTTTGCCAGCTCACGGCACAGTCGATGAAAAGCTCCGCGAGAGGGGGGTCGGGTTCTACTCTTCCGATATACACGCGCTCAGAAGCTTTCGGATCTTCTCCCGCTCCACCTTCCCCGATATCGTGCGCGGGATTTCCTCGAGAAAGAGCCAGTGACGCGGCGTCTTGAACGGCGCCAAGTGACGACGGCAAAAGGCGGCCAGTTCAGCCGCAGTCGGAACCGAGCCGGCGTGCGGTCGAACGGCGGCACCGACAACTTCGCCCCACTTGGCATCCGGCAATCCCAAGACGGCAACCTCGGCGACCTTCGGATGGCTCGCCAGCAACTCCTCCACTTCCGCAGGTGCTATCTTCACGCCCGCGCGATTGATCAGCTCCTTCAGCCGACCGCCGATCCGCAAGTAGCCGCGCTCGTCCAGAGAGCCAAGATCGCCCGTATGCAGCCAGCCATCAGCATCTATGGTTGTCGCCGTAGCCTCCGGCATTCCAAGGTATCCGGCGCAGACTTGATAGCCGCGCACCCGAATCTCGCCGTTTTGGCCCGAGCCAACCCGGTCGCCGCTTTCCGGTTCTACGATCGCAAGCTCGACGTGGGGCAGCGGTTGGCCGACCGTCTCCGCACGATCGTGAACATCGTCATCCGGCCGACTCTGCGCAACGATGCCGCACGCCTCCGTCTGCCCGTACATCGCCGTGAGATGGACTCTGAACGCCTGCTCGGCCGTGCGGAAGAGTTCAGGTGGGCAGCGCATGCCGCCAGTAGTGATGAGCCGTAGGCTGCGGAGATCCGTCGACGTGAGGTCGGCATGTTCTAGCAGCATTCTCAGAATGGTCGCTGGCGCGATGAACAACGAGCACCGCTCGCTCTCGATGGCTCTCAGGCACGCTCCCGGCTCGAATGGAAGCAGCACTTGTGTCGCACCAGCCTGCAGCGCGGCAAAGTTGGCAATCACGCCCCCCGCCACATAGAACAGCGGCAGGAAGTTGAGCCAACGATCATCCGGGCTGACGTCCATGCGCTCGGCGACCCATCGCGAGCTGTTTATCATACCTGTGTGATGCAGGAGCGCCGGCTTCGGAAGCCCGGTCGTGCCGGACGTGAACTCAATGAGCCAGGGCTCTTGCGCTTGTACCGTGGGGAAGCGTTCCGTCGGCGAGCCTGATTCGATGAAAGCTGTCCAGTCAGAGAAACTGACGACTTTGCGTAGTTTGGGAAGCTCGTGCCGGATCTGTGCCACCTGCTCGATCATCGCGGCACTTCGGTGCCCGGCCGCAACGAAGATGCCGACCGCGCCGACGCGGCCGAGTTGATATGCAAGGTCACGGGCTGCACACGCTGGATTGACTGGAAGGAGATGCAGGCCCGCGAGCGCAACCCCATATTGAAGGACGAGCCACTCGGCTGTGTTTGGAGCCCAGATCGCGACGCATTCGCCAGGCTGGAAGGACGCGAGCAGCGCCCTCGCAGCGCGCTCAGCGTTTGAGTAGAGGCCGCTGAATGTGCACTCCGACCGCGGAGGGCCGACGGATATGATGGCGGTAGCGTCCCGCCTTCGTTCTGCAGCAGATCTCAGGGCATCGCCGACCGAAGCATGCGCAAGCGGCTGGGAGGCATCCGTATTCCAGTGCGAAACGCCTCTTTGCATGGCGGCGGACCTCGCTACAATCCTCAGGTCCCTTGAGCAAACTACTCAGGGACCCTGAGCAAGTCAAGCTTACGCAAATAGGAAAACACGTTGGCCCGTATCCATCCCGCTCGGCTTCCGGCGAACACGCTCGCCGGTCTGCTGGTGCTCGCCGAAGAGGCCTACATGTCGGTTCTCGCCGCCCGGCTCGTCGCGGCGGGCTACGACGATATTCGCCCGGTGCACAACCACGTTTTCGCGCATCTATCGCCGCATGGTATTCGAGCCTCCGAGCTGGCGCGAAGGGCACAGATGACGCAGCAGGCAATGAGCGAGCTGGTGGTGTATCTTGAGGAGCGTGGGTACATCGAGCGCGTTCAGGACGCCTGCGACAAACGGGCGAAGATCGTTCGCCTGACCAGACGTGGGAGAAAGCTCGCTGCGCATGGAGTTGCCATTATGCGCGAGATCGACGGGATGATCGGTGCCCGGCTTGCGGCGCAGCAGTTCGGCCAGCTACGCACAGCGCTCTCCGCGGTCATTGAGGTATGCGCTTGTGACGTGCCGGCGATGTCGCTGCCTCGGACCACATGACCATAGCGAGTCGCAGACAGACACTACATAGCGTTTAGGCCGCGTATCTCCGTAAATGCTCTGGCCACGGCCAGGTCTCAGTGCCGATGCGGAAGCGGGAAGGGCCTCTACGCCCCCTCCATCGTGCTCCCTGCCCGCCGCTTGTGCGCTCGCAACTAAGGTCCACTGTGGATCAACTCGCGCCATCGGGCTATCGGCGACGTATGACCGCAATGGGTGGATAGCCGTCGTTCGCTGGCGCCTCATTCGATCACCTCGTCGGCACTGTTGAGGAGCGACGGCGCGACGGTGATGCCGAACGCATTGGCGGTCTTCAGATTGATCACCAGTTCGAACTTGGTCGGGTTCTGGACCGGAAGATCGCTCGGCTTCGCACCATTCAGAATGCGATCGATATAGACAGCCGAGCGGCGCAGGAGATCGGCGTTGTTGATGCCATAAGACATGAGCCCGCCATTGGCGGCGAACGAGCGGTTCCAATAGACCGCGGGCAAATGGGTCCGTGCGGCTGATGCAATTATGAAGGCGCGATTCACGATTGTGAAGACGTCCGGCAGAACGAGCAGCCCGCTCCGTTCCTCCTGCGATAGCGTTGTCATCACCAAGTCGATCTCGGCTAAGTCGTGAACCGGTGCGGCCCGCACCCTCACTGCCAAGGACGAGGCAGCTTCCTCGATGGCGCGCAGCAAGAGACCGGCAAAGGGCGCCGTGGCAGGATTGTAAAGGACCGCCACATGCGCCACGGGCGGAGTGATCTGCGCCAGCATCCCCAGCCATTTGCCGGCCATCGGCGTGTCGAAGTCGGTGAAGCCGGTGATGTTGCCGCCGGGGCGCGACAGACTCGCGACGAAGCCTTGGCCGACCGGATCGGTGATGATCGCGAACACGATGGGGATCGTGCTGGTTCGCCGCCGCAGTTCCTCGACGCACGGGGTGCTCACTGCCAAGATCACATCGGGGGCAAGCGCGACCAACTCGCCCGCGAAGCGCGCCATGCGGGCGTGATCGCCACCGCCGTAGCGCCAGTCGATCCGCAGATTGCGGTCCTCTTTCCAATTGAGCGCGGCGAGCCCCTGAAGCAAGGCAGCGACCCTCGGCTGCCAAACGGGATCGTTTGCGGCATTCCCCGCGAGCACGCCGAGGCGGCGCATCTCGTTTCCCTGCTGCTGCGCGCGAGCTGCAAGGGGCCGCACAAGCACCGTGCCCCCGACAAGCTTGATGAATTCGCGTCGTCTCATCTGCCTTCTCCAGGCCGGACCACGCTTTGTGCCATCAGATGCATAGCATATTGCACCCTGGGCATTCTGGGAATTGGATCACGTCCGGAATGGCGGAGTGGCCATTCTTCTTCCTCATCCCGAACGGCCGCTCAGGTGAAGGGTTTCGGACGCTGGCCTCTGGCACAGGCGCTGCGTCACGCGCGGTTGAGGCCGGCGTTTGAAAGCCTCCCAAGGAGGAAACCGCGTGATGGAAGCGCCGACGTGGCGAGCGCGGTCTATGGGGATTTGAGGATCGTGGGCTGTCGGTGTCGCGCGCTCGAAAGGAAGATCGAGCGCACTCTTGTCGGATTGGAGGGTCGAAGGGCGCGTCTCTTGCCGCTGGAGGGATCAGGTTCGGGGCGCCGAGGGCGCTTGGATGGGGAACGCAGAGCATTATCGAGCAAAGCGCGTCGACGCTGGCGAGCGGCCAGCGGTGAGAACGGGCGGCGTTGCGACGCGGCGGGCGACTCGATCTCGATCATGATGTGTCGATCCTGATCTGGCTGTGCGAAGCGGGGCGCTGAGCGCCTGCGCGTTCGAAGGTCTCGATGATGATCATGCGGCCACCGCAGCATGGGCATGGACGCGAAGGGGTGGGCGGATCGGCGTCGCCGGGGTCATTGACGCCGCCGTCTTGACGGGCCTGCGCGGCAACCGCGAGCAACCGGCGCGCGAGGGCAATATTGTGCGCGCGGACGCCGCTGGCGAATAGGCCGCAATGGCGAATGCGGTGGAAGCCGCTCGGCAGGACGTGAATGAGAAAGCGGCGGATGAACTCTGGGACGGCGAGCCTCATCGTCTTGTGGCGATCACGCCCCTTGATCCGATAGTCTTTCCATTTGAACGCAACGGCGCCCTCTTGGAGCGCGGTCAGCCGGGCGTTGGATATGGCGACGCGATGTGTGTAGCGGGAGAGATAAGCCAGCACGGCCTCGGGTCCGCCAAAGGGTCGCTTGGCGTAGACAACCCATTCCACCGTGCGCAACGGCGCCAGAAAGGCCGTGAATGCAGCGCGCGCCGAAAGGTCGGCGTGGGCGCCAAAAAACTGCAGGCGGCCGGCGTCGAACGCGGCCATGAGCTTTTCGAGGAAGAGACGACGGAACAGCCGAGAAAGAACCCGCACCGGCAGAAAGAAGCCGGGCCGGCAGGCGACCCACCGCAGACCATCCAGCGAGAGGCCGCCCCCCGGCGCGATCATGTGAATGTGCGGATGATGCGTGAGCGCCGATCCCCAGGTGTGGAGAACGGATACGGCGCCGACGCGCGCGCCCAAGTGTTTTGGATCGGCCGCGATCGTGATCAGCGTTTCGGACGACACCTTGAACAGAATGTCATAGACCGTCGCCTTGTTCTGATAGGCGATGTCGGCGACGGCGGCCGGCAGCGTGAACACGAGGTGATAATAGGCAACGGGCAAGAGTTCGACTTCGCGCTCGGCGAGCCACGTTCTGGCCGCCGCGCCCTGACACTTCGGACAATGACGGTTACGACACGAGTTGTAAGCGATGATCGTGTGAGCGCAATCCTCGCAACGCGCGACATGACCGCCGAGCGCCGCCGTGCGGCAGTTCTCGATCGCCGCCATCACTTTCAATTGGCCAAGACTCACATGGCCGGCGTTGGCCTCACGCCAAGCCTGGCCGTGGGCGCGGAAGATATCCGCGACCTCCAGGACGGGACGCGGCACGGGAAGCGGGCGTCATGCGGGCGCTTCGTGCTTGGTCGGGTTCTTGGCTAAGTTCAAGCTGAGCCGCTCCAGGGGGCTCGTTACGTCGCGGATCGTGTTGACGGCGACACGCGTATAGAGCGCGGTCGTATCGAGCTTGGCGTGTCCGAGCAGAACCTGGATCACCCTGATATCGACATTCTGTTCGAGCAAATGCGTGGCGAAGCTATGCCGCAGCGTGTGGGGCGACACGCGCTTGGCGATTCCCGCCGTCTGCGCCGCAGCGAAAACGGCGCGACGGAGCTGCCGGGCGGACATTGGGTTGACCGGATCGAGCCCAGGGAACAGCCAAGCCCGTGGGCGCGCCACATGCCACCAGTCGCGCAGTAACTCAAGCAGTTGCGGCGAGAGCATGACATAGCGATCCTTGTCGCCCTTGCCTTGCTCAACGCGGAGCGTCATGCGCTTGCTGTCGATATCGGACACCTTCAACGCGACGACCTCGGACACGCGCAAACCGGCCCCATAAGCCACGCTGAGCGCCGCCTTGTATTTGACGCCGGGGGCGGCCTCCAGAAGTCGCGCCACTTCCTCGGGGCTCAACACGATCGGCGCCCTGCGCGGTTCGCGCACCAACGTCAGACGCCGGACCAGATCGTCCCGTTCGAGCGTCACCTTGAAAAAGAACCGGAGCGCGACGATCGCGGCATTGATGCTCCCCGGGCTCACATGGGTCTTCGTCATGTGCAATTGAAACAGACGAAGATCCTCGCTGGTGGCGGCATCGGGCGAGCGGCCGAGGAAAGCTGCGAAGTTTTTGACGTAACGGATGTAGTCCTTCTGGACCTTCTCCGCGAAATGACGAGCCGTCATGTCTTCGATCATGCGCTGGCGCAATGGGCTGATGGCCTTGTCGGTCATGGCGATAGCTCCTGTCTCACACGAGGTTTAAAAACCCCATGATCTTGAGACAGGACGGGAGAGCCCGTTATGCCGACATCCAATGAGCCTCGCCCGCGCTCCCGGCGGGGAAACCTTACCGCGCGAGCGGTTTAGTCCTTGGGTCGATTCCGGTCGTTCGACGGTCGTCGGGCCCCCATCCGGCGTCTTGTCTAGTGGCGGCAACTGGCGCGGCCAAATCATTGGGATCCGCAGACGTTGGCGTAACGGAAACGCTGGCGTGCTTTCAGGAAGACCGAGGTGAACTGGGCAGAACGGAACTCACAACCCTCAGTGGATTCTACGGCGATTGATTTTGAAATTTAATGAGGGTTTCTATCTGACGATCGCGTCACTCCTGGCTCTCGCCGTATTCGTCTGGGGTAGTGCCGTAGTGGCTTTGTTTGGCGTCACTCTGATGAGGCCGTAGGGCTGTCACCGGAACCGTAATCGACTCGCAGTGACACGCCAGGACGGTTTTCTCGCTCAAGCCGCTCCTGAGGATGCGGAGCGCCTGAGCGCCAGTCGGATTCAGTTTTGCGGTAGGGACAGGGGGCGATCTACGGACAAGCAGATATTTTTGTGCGCTGCACAAAATTATCTTGAATTTATTGTGCAGCGCACCTAAATAGGGTCATCGGCGCGAGTTGGGTAGATGGTGCCGAACAATCTCAATCAATCCCACTAGGGGGCACGGAAAGGATCTAATGATGTTTGCGCAATATGAAGACTTCCAGAAATTCGGTAAGCAGGGCTTTGACGCCGCCCTCAAGAATTTCGGCACCCTGTCGAAGGGCTTCGAGGCGATTGCCGTCGAGATTGCCGATTTCTCGAAGAAGCAGCTCGAGGCCAACGCCGCAGCGTTCGAGAAGCTCGTCGGCGTCAAGACTCTCGACAAGGCCGTCGAGGTCCAGGCTGAATTCGCGAAAAAGTCCTTCGAGGGCTTCGTCGCCCATTCGACCAAAGTCGGTCAGCTCGTCAGCAACCTCACGAAGGAAGCTGTGAAGCCGGTCGAGACCGCTATCGCGCAGGTGACTGCGAAGGCCAGCAAGTAAGTCGTCGCCTCCCGACGACGAGATAAGAGCCCGGCCTTGCGCCGGGCTTTTTTTGTTGTGGGGTTTGAGCGCGCGGTGTGAAGTTAGAGCTCATGTGCATCTGGCTGGCCCCATTGGGGGGTCCAGACTCTTAAACTCCTCTTGGGGGATATTCTTAGCAGACGGTGGCCGCACGTGCGGATCTTGGCAGATTCGCTTTTGTAAAAGCCATCGAGAACCTGCTACGCTGAAGGCGCGGGAGACTTCGGCGAGATTTGACGGGGCCCCGCCAGGGAGGATCCAAATGGCCGAGAGCGTCTATAAAGTCATTGAGCTGATAGGCACCAGCACCGAATCTTGGGAGAAGGCTGCCAAAAGCCGCTGTTGAGAGGGCCGCGGGATCCTTGCGGGATCTCCGAGTTGCCGAGGCGTCAGAACAAGATATCCAGCTGAAGGACGGCAAGGTAGAACTCTATCGGGCCAAGGTGAATGTGTCCTTCAAATATGAGGGCACTGATTAGGCAAGATCAAATGGGCAATCGCGCTCCGCACCTGGGTTGATCGTTCGGCCTTGAAGCAACCGTTGCCTCTATCTAGCGGGGGTTTCTGGCAGCCCAAGGAGCACATGATTTCACGTGAGCGCCAGATGGCAAATCTCCCCTTTGCGATTACCACTCCTCCCGATCCGGTACAGCTTTCTCGCAACTTGAATCACATTGCGGAACGCAGCCTGCGCTTGATCCAGAATTTTCTCAGCCGCAGCCCAGAGTTCGGCTCGATGAGGATGAGTGACCCAGGAGGCGTCGGCAGCGCATTCATTGAGCTAACGACGAAGATGATGGCAGATCCCAGCGCGGTGGCGCGTGCTCAGATAGATCTTTGGAATGAAAACCTGCTCCTTTGGCAGCAAATGACAGGGCGCTTTCTCGGTCTTACCGATGTACAAGACCAGCGAAGCGATCGTCGCTTCAAGAACCCCGAATGGACCGAGAATGCGATCTTCGATTTTATCAAGCAAAGCTACTTGATATCGTCCAAGGCCATATTGTCGAGCGTGCACGGCGTGAAAGGGCTCGACCAGAATTCCGCGCGCAAGGTAGAGTTCTATAGCAGGCAGTTCGTGGACGCGATCTCCCCGTCGAATTTCGTCGCGACCAATCCGGAAGTCCTTCGAAAGACGCTGGAAACTGGGGGAGAGAACCTCATCAACGGGCTCTCCAATCTTCTCGAGGATATTGAGCGCGGCAAGGGGCGGCTTGCGATCAAGATGACGGACATGGATGCCTTCCGCCTGGGCGAAAATCTCGCCACTACACCTGGAAAGGTGATCTATCAGAACGAAATGATGCAGCTGATCCAGTACACCCCGTCCACGAAGAAAGTGCGAAAGACCCCGCTCCTCATCGTGCCACCCTGGATCAACAAATTTTATGTCCTCGATCTCAACCCCCAAAACTCGTTCATCCGATGGCTGGTCGGTCAGGGTCACACGGTTTTCGTGATTTCATGGGTGAATCCAGACGCTGGGCTTTCCGACAAGAGCTTTGAAGATTACATGAAGGAGGGGCCGCTCGCCGCGCTCGACGCCATCGAAGCTGCTACGGGCGAACATGAGGCCAATCTGATCGGATACTGCCTCGGTGGCACGCTGCTGGCGTGCACAACGGCTTATCTGACGACGACAGGAGACAATCGGATCAAGAGTGCGACCTATCTCGTCACCATGGTCGATTTCACCGATGTCGGCGACATGGCGGTGTTCATCGACGAGGAGCAGCTTGCCGCGTTGGAGACCCGCATGCAGGAGCGCGGCTTCCTCGAAGCGCGCGATATGGCAACCTCCTTCAATCTGCTGCGCGCAAACGACCTCGTCTGGTCCTTGGTTGTGAGCAATTACCTGCTTGGCAAGGAGCCGCCTCCGTGCGACCTACTCTTCTGGAATGCGGACTCGACCCGCATGCCTGCGGCGATGCATAGCTTCTATCTTCGCAAAATGTATCACGAGAATAGGCTCGCCGTTGCAGGCGGGATCACGCTCGCAGGCATTCCCATCGATCTTCGCCGGATTGAAACACCAACCTTCTTGCTGTCGACCCGCGAAGATCACATCGCGCCCTGGCGATCGACCTACGCTGCTACCAGAATCTACAAGGGGCCGATCAAATTCGTGCTCTCCGCTTCCGGTCACATAGCCGGGGTGATTAGCCCGCCCGGCGGCAAATATGGTCATTGGCAGAATGACACGCTGCCGGAAACTCCGGATGAGTGGATGGCGGGAGCGACGGCTCACTCCGGCTCCTGGTGGCCAGTATGGGATGAATGGGTTTCGGAGCATTCCGGCGGCTTGGTGAAGGCTCGGCAAGCTGGGACCGGTGCGCTGAAGCCTATCGAAGACGCGCCCGGGTCTTATGTTCGAGTTCGCGCCGAGATCTGACTCATCGTCCATTCGAATAGCGCCGCGCGAGATTCGACCTGGGCGACATTTGAGCGCCTTCGGCTAAGGCATGGCGAGAGCCGGCGGGACCAGAGCTCGACACTCTCCGAAGCCGATCGAAGCCAAGGCTTGGCGGCGAGCCCGAGCCCGCAGCGTGACCTCGTCACCATCCTTCAAGCTCCAGTGCACCCGCCGCCTGGTCGGACGGGTCCAGCAGGTAAGTCTGAGGCGTCGAGTCGCCCTGCCGAGGCACGTGTCCTCTCCAGGTTCTCGGGCGCAGGTGCCAATCGGTAGCTCTCGGCAGGTCGGCCCGGTCCGACCAATCTACAACGCAGACTGTTTGTCAGACAGAACAAGGTACAGGGTGATGGCGAAGTTCTGGCAGGTGATCGTCGTCCGCGACGCGCCCCTCCGGGATCACAACGGCGAAATTCGCCACAAGAACGGCACCACGCGTGGGAAGTCTGCGCCAGGGACTCGCGGCTACCTTTATCGATCTCGCAAAACCGATCTCCGGCATCGTCCAGCGGCTAACGGACCTGCTTCGCGTCTTTCGCGCTCTCGGGCGCGTGCGCACATAAACCCGGCTCGCGTGGAGGCCAATCCATGTCTGACGACGAGCAGGCGCCGATCGGCTCACGCTTGAGCAATGTGGATCGGCACGGGGTCCCGGCCCGGATCGGCGCCGGGGTCACCAGAGTTGCCAGCTGAAACAATGGCTTGGCGGGGTCACGCGCGCGCCGATGGGGGTCTTTTTTCGATCAGCATTCACAGCCCGAACGCCATCATCCTCGGTCCGCGCTGCCTGCCCACCCATCACCGCTGACCGCCGCCGATAAGATCCACGTCGACACGGCGCTGGGGCAGGCCGCGGATTCTGTCGGATATCCGGCGGGCGCCGCGCGGCTGCCCGGACGCAAGAGCCCGCATGCGGTCGGACAGCGATGACCTGACGTTCAGCCCCAATGGCTCGACGACTTGCAAGAGCACTGGTGTTTATCCTTTGTCATCGCGCTCGTGAGTCACCTTCGAAGGGGTTGCGTCGCGGCGGTCGGTCTCTCCGGCGAGTGTGCGCTTGCTTCGCTGATGTCTCTTCTTCGCAAAGGCTTTTTGGGCCAAATCGGCATTCATTGCGTTGGCCGCACTCTTGGCGAGCTCGGAAGGATTCGAGGGTGAAGCTATCGCGTCGCCCGGCGCTTCCGATTGAACTGGCACAACATGCCCGTGAAGGGATGGCTCAGGCACAATTGGCGGCCGGGCAGGATCGGCTTCATTCACTTTGCTTGTAAGCGCCGCCTTATTGCTCATCGCCCAAACGGCAGCCTGTGTGCGGTTATGTGCGCCAATCTTGCGAAGGGTATTCTTGACGTGAGTTTTGGCGGTAGCCTCACCGATTCCAAGTTTCATGGCAATTTCCCTATTAGAATGACCTTCAAGCAAGCATCGCAGGATTGATTGCTGTTGTTCCGACAGTGCCAGCGCATATTTGCCTTCGGCCTTCGCAGCTCTGTCCTCGTGCTCTCTATCGTCGCTGGCAATCATCTCGTCCGAATCATGCAGCGACGAAGACATGGCCGCCGCGGGCAGGACCGACTCCCCTTGCATGACTAATTCTAAGTTCTTGATAAGTGTGAAATGGCTCGGTTCCACGAAGTAAGCGTCAACACCCGCCTGGAAGGCGGCGATGATGTTGATGTTGTTCATTCGACCGTACTCTTGCAGTAACGCGATCCGTGCGGCGGGGTACTTTGCCTTGAAAAGCTTAATTTGCGCGACCATGGCATCTTGAAAGCCACTCGCATGGAGAACGAGTAAGATGGATTGGCTATCCGCAATCAGGTCGTGCACAACCTCTCCGAGGTTGGCGGCCGCGGCGACGACGTCGAAGCCGGCCGAGCTAAGGATCCGCACAAGACCCTCTCGAAGCAGGGCAGACGGCCAGACTACAACTGCAGAGAAGCGAGATTGCGTCATAATTTGCAGCCGAGCTCCGCTCCCGGCTAAGTTCGAAGCAACTTCTTTGAGAATTTTGCTTTGTTACAAGTCGATACAATCGTCATACCGCATATCGCCACCAAGGCAAGATTTGCAAGCACCCGCTCATTTGCATGCCCTCTCTCCAATTGATCGGGATGTAACCCTTCCGGATTACCTCTAAGGAGATCGTGACTCTCCCTGCGGAACGCCTTAGGGACGGTGCCCCGTCGAACTCCCGGCGGGATCAATCGTTGCTGGCCGCCTGGGGCGGATGGCGCGGTTTGAGGCGTCTCTGATGTAACGCATCGGCGTCGCATTCCGACGCAAGGTAAGGCGGTTACCGAATTTTCCAGAGGCGCCGGAGGTATGGCCGACATTCCCATTTTCTATATGGTGGCATTTTCGCGCACTGACTGGGACGAGCTTCGGGCCGAGGTTGCAACCAAGGCATATAGCGAGCAGCACGCCGCGTCGCTCGCTTCGCAGTTCGCAGGCGAGGGGCGAGGCGCGGTTGCTTTCTCGCAAATGGGAGCCTCCGCAGTCGCTCCCGGGGGAGACGTCGAGATTCTCGCCCGATTTGGCGACGTGCCCGATGATCGCGAACTGCATCATTGGTTTAGCGGCGTCCGGGCTTCGGAGCGGCGAGACACTACGAGCGCACTTGCCAATGCAACCGCGAGATCGGCGCAGGTGACCCGGTGGCCCAGAAGCGTGCTGTCACGCATGATGCCCTTCGCGCCGAAGCGGGAGCAAAGTCCGCGGCAAGGTCGAAGCTATTCGCTTGCAATGGCATGGTTGGTGGCCGTGGCAATCGCAGCGTCAGGAAGCGGCATATTGGGCATCACCGCTTGGGCGGCTCAGCGCGAGGCCCGGCTCGTGGAAATGGCTCAACCCACCTGCGATCATACAGGCACCACGGACAAGGAACTCCATCGCCTAGTCAGATACGGATACAGGGTCGGTGTCAGCAAAAAACGTGCCTTTCGCACAGTCATCACACTCTGTCTGGCGAAGTCGGCCCAAGTCGAGGCAGACGTACGATCGGCGCATCTTATAGAGCTGCCTGATTGAAACTCAAATTCCGCGGCATACACGTCCTTTGCCCAAGTGCTGGCGCGGAAGTAACCTCCCCTTTACTGGGGCGGCTACTATGGACAACCACAAAGAACACGGCTTTCACTTAGCCATGGCCGCAGCGCTCCGGGTGCTAGCGGTCCGTGTTGCTAAAATGGCAAGCCCGGAAAGCCCCATACGTTTGGTCACCGAATTCGGTCAGCAGGCTTTCGATACATCGACGCAACTTCAAATCCCCGCCTTACAGAGCCAGACGCCAAGACAGTGAAGGAAGCGGCGTATGAGACTCTTCTGATAGCGGCCTGAGCGTCCGGATGTCGAGAATTTGGATGAGGCGGGAGGGCGCCATGAGCACCATTTTCATCTCGGTCCAGCGGCGTGGCTAATCCCAGCGAAGGGGTGCAGCGGATCGACATCATGAGAGCATGGTGCTTCAATAGGTCATGCCCCGGGTAACGAGATTTGGCGTTCTTCCGATCCTGCGCAACATCGGCAGCACGCTCACACCGCTCCGCGTCGTCCATGCGTTTTCCGCAGAAGAGGCGACGCGCAAGGCGGGCGTCTTTGCTTCAGTGGTGGGAGGCGCTTCTGGAGTTCTGCGGCCTGGTCGGCACTGACAGCACCCGGTCTCGCGCCTGGATGGCCTCGCCGTAAGGCTCCTGATTAGTACAACGGCAAAGTCCCGCCTGCCGCTACCTGCCCACGCTCAGCATCGTCGGCCGTCCTGGCAAGCCTGTTCTCCGCCGCGTTCGGTGCGGTTTTTTCCGCATGGTTTTTTCGCGCCGCTGCCCAGAGACGGGGTTCTGTCGCAATAGGCCAGTGAAGTTGAAGCGAAGCTGCGGGCTCGGCCGCAACTCAAACTGCCAGTGAGTAGAATTGGCTTGCCGCGGACGAGGCTTGGCCTTTGGGGCAGTCGAGCTGCCCCTTGCGGATCATGTGCATCGTCTCGATGCCGGCAATGAGGATGCTCGCGCAGCGAAAGGTCTTGAACCCCAGCATGGGTCGCACGATGCGCTTGATCGCCCGATGATCTTGTTCGACGATGTTGTTGAGGTACTTCGATTGGCGCAGCTCGATGGCGGCTTCATGCCCAGCGTTGTAGCTGGCGATCGCAGCGGTGTTCGCTCCGCTCTTGTCGATGGTGATCTTGTCGGGCTCGCCGTGCAGCGCGATGGAGCGCTCCAGGAATTTGCGAGCCGCGGCGCAGTCACGCTTGGCTCGCAGTAGAAAGTCGATGGTGTCGCCGTCGCGGTCAACCGCCCGATACAAGTACTTCCACTGACCAGTCACCTTGACGTATGTCTCGTCCATGCGCCAGCTCTTGCCCACTGGTCGCTTTCGTCGCCGCAACACCGTGGCGAGCACAGGCAGAATCTTGATCGCCCAGCGGTGCACCGTGGCGTGATCGACGAACACACCGCGCTCCTGCATCATCTCTTCGATGTGGCGCAGGCTCAGCGGGTAGGCCGCGTACCAGCGCACGCAGGTCAGCATCACTTCCAGCGGATAGTGCATCCGCTGGATCACCTTGCGCAGCGCCTCAATCATCACCTTCGCCCCTGTCGTCAAAAAACCCGAAGGCACATTACCAGCGCTCGCTTATTGCGACAGAACCCTCAGGAGTTGGCCGAACGGGCCGAGGCGCCTCCATGATACGGGCGGCCTTTTGCCGGAAGGAGGCGGACAATGCCGTTCCGTGACAGGTCTGACGCAGGTTGCCGTCTCGCTCGAGCCCTCGCCCATGATGGGCAGGAGGCGGCCGTGGTGCTGGCGCTGCCGCGTGGCGGCGTTCCCATCGCAGCGGAAGTGGCGAGCGAGTTGCGGGCAACGCTCGACCCGATGCTCGTGCGGAAGATAGGTTACCCGTGGCAGCCCGAGCTCGCCATGGGCGCGATCGTCGACGGCAACCCGCCGATCATCGTGCGCAACGAGCATCATTGGCGCGGCGCGTGTCAGCAAGGCCGATTTCGATCGCGCTTGCCGAGTGGAACTCGCTGAGATCGAGAGACGGCGCACCCACTATCTCGGCAACCGAATGACCGTCGATATCGAGGCTCGCACGATCACCGTCATCGATGACGGATTGGCCACGGGGGCGACGATGCGCGCTGCGTTGCGGGCTCTGCGCAAGCGCAACCCGAAGAAGATCGTGCTTGCCGTTCCGGTCGCACCGATCGAGACGCTCGACGAGATGCGCCCGCAGGCCGATGAGGTCATTTGTCTTGAGCCATACGAGCTCTTCGGTGTCATCGGGGCCTATTACGACGATTTCCGTCAAGTGACAGACGAGGAACTCATCGCAACCCTGGCGCGTTCGTCTATGGCGACAGCTGTCTCGACGGGACGCGCCGCAACCTGAGCTGCGGCAGGTAGAAGCGGAGGGTGGCGTCCGGCGCGCGAGTCTCTCGCGTCAGTGACGCAAATCGGACGGTCGAAACGGCATGTTCTGATCTGCCACAAGGAGCGAGTGCCTCCAAGACCTGATCCGGCAATATCTACTGACCTGGGCAATATCTCATCGAGTGGAGTCCAGTATCGAGCACTGAAAATGTCGGTTGAAACCGCGCAACTTGGCCGCGCTAACGAAGCCCGCCTCACCATCAAGGTCGAGGGAGGGCAACAGCACGCAAAATTGTCGGGACATTGGACCGCGGATCAGGCGCCCGCGATCGAACGCTTCGTATCCGAGGTGCTCGACAGCGCCAAGGCGAGGATGCCTGTGGTGCTCGATCTTGCTTCGATCGAGCGGCTCGACACTATCGGAGCCTGGATCATCGACCGCACGCTCCATGATCTGCGATCCCGTGGAGCGAAGGGGGAGCTGGTCGGCGTCCAGCCCAAGCACGAAGCTTTGCTGCGCGAGGTGGAGGCGCACGGCCTTCACGCCGCCCGCCGCGAGAGCGAGGATGATGCACCCGAACTCCTGGTCGGGCATTGTCACGGGAACATGTGTTTACTTGTTATTACTTGCTTGGGCGTGAGTGTCGAAACCAGTGATTCCAATAACTTAGCCCGCCGCTCTAGGCTTCTGAATCGCCTTCTACTTACTTGATGTGACAATGCCCCAGCGGGGCCCTGGCAACGGCCAGTTGTGAGACAACCGTCCATCACCAAGACCGTCGTCACAATTTCCGTGCCCGGCTCGTCCAGCCCGCAGCGACGCGCAAAAACCGACCAACGGGAACAAATCGACCACTATCCGAGTTATTGCGAAAAGGGCGGAGGTTAGCCCCATGCACCATTCCGCCTCTCATGCGGGGTGTTGGTGCGGAGATACTCGGGAGGTCGCCCATGACCCCTACAGACATTGTCGGGGCTCTGACAAAGTTTGTGAAGAACCCATACCTCGACACCTACGAGAAGATGCCCGAACACGAGCTCACTGCCTGGAAAGACGTTTTCGAACAGTCAATAGCCCTGAGGCCAAGCCGCGAAAAGGTTTTGCGCCTGCGCGCCATCAATCGAGCGTTGAGAACCATTGAAAGCGCCAGGCTGTCCCGAGCCGCGTAGGGCCGCCGAGGGGATGCTTTAGGACGGACGCCAAGCACATGCGCTTAGGCTTCGAGCGGATGAGTGCACAAGCGATCAAGCCATCATTCTTCTTTCGCTCTGCGCATCAGGTCACCGATGATACGCATAGCGTCGCGCTTCTGCTGCGACCTAGGCTCGCCCTCATCGTCTCCGATATTGTCCAGGGCGAGAACTTCAAAGCTGGTCAGCGCGCTTTGGGGGTCGCTCTCGGAGTATGCGGACCTTAGCATCAGCTCGATCAACAGCGCCTCGACCGCGATCCGCCATCCTGCGTGCTTATCCTCAGCCTTTTCCGTCATCTGCAGTCGCGGCCGCTTATCCTCAGCCTTTTCCGTCATCTGCGGCCTCTGCTTACTGCCGCCCCTCCGAAAAGAGGCAGGGCTTTAGATTTGTCGGACCTCGCTGGCAAAGTTGCGAGACGTAGCCAGCGAGGCCCTGGCCGCGACCGATCGGATACGTGGGCTAGCCGCGGCTGGCAAGAAGGTTAACAGGTGCCGCGGGGCCGTCACATATACAAGAAATGATGTGCCGGCGGCCGGATGGTTGATTGCCACACTCTTCCGGCGTCGGGCCTTGATCTCTATCGGGGGCAATGTCACGAGAACGCTGGCGCGCTGGGATGAGGCTCGATTATGATGGCAAATGACAACCATCTCGTTCGCTCGTCACCAATTTCCTCCGGCGATCATCCGGCACGCAGTTTGGCTTTATGCCCGGTTCACGCTGAGCTATCGCGACGTTGAGGAACTCCTCGCGGAGCGCGGTCTCGATATCTCCTATGAGACGGTCAGGCGCTGGGTGCTGAAGTTCGGACCCCTATTTGCTCGAGAGCTTCGCCGCCGTCGCTCCCGCCCGACCTCGCAATGGCATCTCGACGAGATGGCCGTGATGATCAGCGGCAAGCAGTTCTGGCTGTGGCGAGCGGTGGACAGCGAGGGCGAGGTTCTCGACCTGCTCGTGCAACGGCGACGTAACAAGGTCGCAGCCGTTAAGCTCATGGGCATATTGCTGAAAAGGCAAGGCTTCGCGCCCGAGGTGCTCGTGACCGACAAGCTGAGATCCTACGCAGCTGCGAAGTCAGAGCTCGGCCTCTCCGCTCGTCATGAGCAAGGGCTGCGCAGAAACAACCGTGCCGAAAATTCGCACCAGCCGGTGCGGCGACGTGAGTTCAAGATGCAAAGGTTCAAGTCGCCCGGCTCAGCTCAGCGCTTCCTGACGGTTCATGCCGCCGTCCACAACACCTTCAACACCCAGCGTCACCTCACATCCCGTAACACGCTCCGCATCCTCAGGACCGGGGCATTTGACACTTGGAGAACGGCAACGACGGCATGAGCCAGAACCGTCCTGGCGTGCCTCCGCAAGTCGATTAAGGTTCCCGTGACAAAGCCCCGGGACCTCCTTCCTGACAACCGGCCCAAAAGACGCTCCTCACCTGGCGTGCCATCGCTTGATCATCGTGTGCCTAAGCCCGGCCGACCGGCGCGAAGCCCCGCTTCGTTAAGGCGCCGGTAAGCCGGCAAGTCCTAACCCAAATGAGGGTAGTGGGTCTGGGACCCGCTGCCCGAAATAGCCATTGCTGTTGGTGGGCAACGGGGTAGCCTGATTTCCGGTGACCTCCCTGCTTGCCCATGCTTGACGCACCCAAACCGCGCAAAGAAGTCGGTGCCGCCGAGGCTGGGCGCCTGCACTTCTTCATCGCAGCCTTGCTTGCTCTTGGCAGTCCCGCGAGCGCACGAATGCTGCCAGGTGGCTCGGCAGTTGCCCTGTCCCCCTGTCCTTCAGGCTATGTTCTCTCAGGACCTTATTGTTCGCTTAGCACGCCCGTGCAGGCGCCCCCTGCCGCTACACTGCACTATGCTCCCAACGCCAACATGGTCAACGGTGTATACGAACCAGGCGCTGTTGGCTACAACCTCGCCGACGTCGACAGCATCGATCAGCTGAATTCGCTGCCCGCCGGTATTAAGGGCTTCATGTTCTTAGGCCAGACCGCAGGTGACACGCCCGCATTCGAGGCCATGGTCGCGCCCTTCATGGGCAAGGCCAATCTGTGGGGTTTCTACCTCGCCGACGACCCGCGGATTTCCCGGGTCCCGCCCGCGAACTTGATGGCTGAAGCTGACTACATCCATACTCATTTCCCTGGGATTAAGGTCTTCGTCACGCTTTACAATGAGGGCAAGCCGCTAACGCCACACTACGACTTCAATCCGGCGAACACGCACATCGATTTCTTTGGACCATCCGGCTATGCGTCGCAGCGGAGCCTCACGAACGGGTTCGATATTGGCGTTGTCACAGCTGCGGTGAACGCGGCCAATGCGGCGGGCATTCCTTCCGCGCAGATTGTGCCGGTCTATCAAGCGTTCGGAGGCGTTTCACCGTGGACGATGCCGACCGTTCCGCAGACCGAACAGATTATTCTCGCGTGGCGTCAACTAGTGCCCAACCCCGTATTCGATTACACGTATTCGTGGGGGCTTCAGCCGGCATTCGATACGATCACCTTGGCGAATTCACCACAATTGCAACCGGTATATGCGGCGAATAATGCTGGAATGCCATTTCCAGACCCGCCGGCTCCGGTAATCACCTTACCTACTGGCACCGTTGTGGTTTCCAACCCAACGATCTCGGGCACAGCTAACAGCGGCTATAATATTACCATCTCGATTGATGGTGTGGTCGCTGGCCCTCCGGTGACCGCGGCCAACAATGCGTGGTCGTTCCAGGCGCAGGCTTTGAGCAACGGTTCGCATTCCGTCACGGCCGTTGCCGCCGATCCGACGACGGGACGCAATTCGGTTGTTTCGAGCCCCGATAGTCTCACGGTCGCTTTTGGACCTCCTCCCCTGCCGATGATTACCAGTCCCGCTAATGGTTCGAGCGTATTCAATCCGGTGACGTCCCCGATTGGCAAATGATCGCGGCGCACCTTGGCGGTCGCGGCGCCAGCGGCAAGCATGACTTGTTCGAAGCCTTTGCGGGCCATCGGATGGTTCCTCCTCCGAGCGAGCTCTTGATCTACTTCCCGGCGGCGCGGGCGCGGATTGCCAAGACGAGGGCGACGCTGCGCTCAGAGTATGCCTGTTTCAGCACCTCATAGTTGTTGACCAGGGTCTCTATCGAAAAGAGCGGGTCGCTGGTGCGCGCATCCGGCTTCTTGGGGGCGCCTCAAGGTTTGTGGGCTAAACCGCGCTTGAGACCGTCTCAAACGTGGGGGTGCTATGAGGGCTCTTTGTCTCTGGGGCTGAGGAGAGCTGGATGAGGTGGCGTGTCATGGTGGAGCTGACCGGGCAGGATGGCACTGTCCGTACGCATGAAGTCAGCGCAGGCGGCAACACCACAACCGAGCACTCGTCCGCGGCCATTGGGCTGACGCTGGCGGACGGGAAGCGGACGCTCGCGGGATTGCAGGACGATCTCGTTCGGGCGCAGACGGGGGAATATTGCCGTGGCCGCCGGCGCTGCCCTCGTTGTGGGTCTCAACGGCCACTCAAGGATGCGCACCCGGCGGCTGTTGTCGCTGTTTGGAACGGTGGAGGTTCGCGCGCCGCGCTTTTTGCCCTGTCGGTGTGCGGTGACGAGCCGTCACACGCTCAGCCCGGTCGCCGAGATCATGCCCGACCGATGCACGCCCGAATACGAGCGCCTGATTGCGAAGATGGGCTCGCTTCTACCCTATCGCCGTGCCCGGACGTTGCTCGCGGAGTTCCTGCCACTCGCGGACGTCCCGGCGGTCGAGACGACCCGCCGCCGCACCACACGCGTGGGGGCCAGACTGGAAAGGTCGGCTACGATCCAACCGCCGCCTGTCGGCGTACATCTTGGAGTGAGAATCCGGCCTGAGCGATTTCAATGGGTTAGGCGCGGACAGGTAATTTGAGAAAGTACGTTTAACCGGGTCTTCCTCATTCTCTGTGCTGGTAGGAACCTCGAACTAACTAAAGATCATTGATAACGCATGGTAAATCTTGCCCGGTACCGTGATTTTCGCGCCACATATTTTTCCCTAAAATCCTGGCGTGTTTTCCGAGTGTTAAGGGTCCAAAGTGGTCGCGGCCAGCACAGAGAATGAGGAAGACCCCAATTACTCACCAGTCGGTAATATAGGCGACAGCTGGGCCTTGAAGAATGATCGGATGAGCCCGGGCGTTGTCCTGAGTGCTGCAAGTTGGGTTTCGATTTTGCCTCGTAGTGTTTCACTTTTGCGCAGTGGTGTCCTGGCGACGCCGGTGCGCTTCATATGGCTCCAGACAAGTTCATCAGGGTTCAACTCGGGCGCATAACCGGGAAGGAAGTGTAGCGTGAGTAGCCCATTGGTCGACGCAAAATAGGCTTTTGCCAGCGTCGTCTTGTGCGCCGGGAGGCCGTCTACCACCAGATGCACCGGCTTCGTGCGGTGCCGCATCATTCGCCGCAGCAGATCAACAAACAGCTCCGCGTTGAGGCCGCCTTGATAAGTGCAATACCAGAAAGCGCCTTTCGAATTCACGGCCGATGCCGCACTGATCGATTGCCGTTGACCGGGGCGCTCGACAACAGGTGTTTGCCCTTTCACACCCCAAGTCTTGCCGTGCACAGTGTCCGCACGAAACCCGGACTCATCCCAGAAATAGATCTCGCCCCCTGACGCTTTCGCCTGCCGCGCAATGGCGGGAAAGGTTTCGCGCTGCCATCTCTCGATGGCTTCCGGATCGCGCTGGTAGGCGCGCTGCAACGGCTTTTGCGGTGTCAACCCGAGTTTGGCGAGCAATTCGCCCACGGCGGTCACACCAAGGCGAATGTCAAACTTGCGCTCGATCAGGCTGGCCACTATCGACCGCGTCCACAGGCCGAAATCCAGTCCATACTGGCGAGGGTCGCGGCCATTGATCCAGCGATAAACCTGCCGCTCCTGACGAGGGGACAAAGTGCGCGGCCGCCCACTCGCCGGCCGAGACAGCAGCGCTTTCAGGCCAATCCCAGGTGTCGCCGCGGCCGCAACCCATTTGTAGATCGTCGTGCGACTGAAACCGTAAGACGCGATAACCGAAGAGGCCGGCTCTCCGTCCCGCACCCGCTCCACCGCCATCAGCCGTATGGCCTCAAGTGTTCGGTGGTCAAAGCTGCGCCCGTCTCGCTTCATGGCTCATGACACCAAACCATGCGCCAATGTACAAGCCATTTGTCGCCTTAATTGCCGACCGGTGAGTAAATGTCAACTGACACCGCAGATGGGCATGAAGCATTCGGTGATACTGGCAGGGCATGGAACCGGGCACAGGCCGGCTGACACTTTCTGCAGGCCGCAGGACAGGACGCTGACCTGGGCGCGGATCCGTCGATCGCTATGTGACCAACGTTCCTTCGCGCGCCGTGATGATGTCCATGGCGTACTCCTCTAGACTGACGGGCGCTAGGGAGGCGCTGTTGTTCCCTGAGCACTCCCTGAGCCAGTCTCGGCCCACGCGGAGGACTGTGCATTGGGATTACCCACAAAGAATTCAAGCACCCATGATACGCGTCTCGCTTGGAAAGGGGAACCGCACTAGGCGTTCTTGGCGCCAAGCCCATACGGCGGTTTATTGACTCTCGTTTCGATTTCGCGCGTGGTAAATCGGGCCTCTAGAATCTTAAGCGAAAGGAGCCGGTTGCCGTCGGATCAGTGGAGGCACCCAACTGGCAGGGAGATCGCAGGTCATTCCAACAATCTGACCGCGCGCAACAATACTATTGCGGAAGCCACCGTGAAAGTTCACGTCAAAACGATCCTTCGCAAGATCCGCGTGAATAACCGCACGCAGGCTGCCATTTGGGCTATTAAACAATGACCGCGTCATTGGCGGGGCGAACAATCACTCGGATCCGACGGCAGTGACAGCGAGGGAGCCCTCCTCTCCTCGGAGCGCGGTGCTGACAAGATCCGAAGCGCCGGGATTCGCGTCCGCACATTCGCCGGGCTTCACCCAGCAGATGGAGAGAGCAAACGGTGACAAACCGATTGGTCCGGTTCCGACCTTCACGGCGGAAGAGAGTATTTTAATTTTCCAACACTGCGTGTGCTTCGCGGGCCGTTCCATCGAGGAGGAAATGCGGAGGACGGAATGCCTTTATCGAAGACCTTGCCTAAAGCCATAGATCTCGACGATTTATGGCAGCAACTGCGTGATGGCGCCTGTCCAGCCCCGGATTCAGAGCAGCCGCGCGGACGCGCCGGCCATGGAGATGAGCGCCACGCCGAGCGGGCCGCGAGCGCCCGGTCTGACAGCTTTGAGGTTGTGTCAAGTGTGCCGGAGGTCGAGCGCGCGCAGGCGTTCTCGTTTGGGCGAGGCGTCGGATCGTCACGCGGGCTCGCTCTCGCCGTGCCGCCTCTCCTAGTCACAATCGGGCTCGGCGCGGCGATTGTCATGCACGCCAGCCCAAAGTATCTGGGAGAGGAGGGCCCGGTGACCAACGCGAGCGACGCGGCCGTCGCACGGCTCGACCACATCATTGGCGGCCATCAGGCACTGTCCCAATCGCGGCTCGGAGGCGCCGATCCGTTGAGCAAATCAATCGTGCCCGCCGAGCAATCAGTCGAAGCCGCCGCAGCAAAAGCCGCCCCACCGGACGAGACTACGGAGACATCTGCGTCATCTGGCAGCGTCATCGCGTCTGGCCCCGCCTCGCCTTTAGGCGCGGGACCAGCACCGAGTCCGGTTGTCTCTAGCTCATTGCCATCGATGCCTAGTCTCGCGGCGGAGGCGACGCCACAAGCGCCCGCATCGCTGCCGCCAGCGACGCCCTCGCTTCTGCCGGTTGCGACGGCATCCCCCAAGGCCGAGGCTATCGCGAGCGCACCATCGCTCCCCGACGAGTTGGTCGATTCGTCTGTCAGTCCGAGAACGCGCTCAACCGGCGAGGCTATTTCCGAGGCGCCTTCACCAGTTGTGGCCGATCTGGCGACGCCACAAGCGCCCGCATCGCTGCCGCCAGCGACGCCCTCGCTTCCGCCGGTTGCGGCATCCCCCAAGGCCGAGGCTATCGCGAGCGCACCATCGCTCCCCGACGAGTTGGTCGATTCGTCTGTCAGTCCGAGAACGCGCTCAACCGGCGAGGCTATTTCCGGGGCGCCTTCACCAGTTGTGGCCGATCTGGCGACGCCACAAGCGCCCGCATCGCTGCTGCCAGCGACGCCCTCGCTTCTGCCGGTTGCGACGGCCTCCACCAAGGCCGAGGCTATCGCGAGCGCACTATCGCTCCCCGACGAGTTGGTCGATTCGTCTGTCAGTCCGAGAACTCGCTCAACCGGCGAGGCTATTTCCGAGGCGCCTTCACCAGTTGTGGCCGATCTGGCGACGCCACAAGCGCCCGCATCGCTGCCGCCAGCGACGCCCTCGCTTCCGCCGGTTGCGGCATCCCCCAAGGCCGAGGCTATCGCGAGCGCACCATCGCTCCCCGACGAGTTGGTCGATTCGTCTGTCAGTCCGAGAACGCGCTCAACCGGCGAGGCTATTTCCGAGGCGCCTTCACCAGTTGTGGCCGATCTGGCGACGCCACAAGCGCCCGCATCGCTGCCGCCAGTGACGCCCTCGCCTCCGCAGACCTTCGGGCAAGCGACACCCGGGGCGCCGATCGACCGGGCGAAAGCGCCGGCTGCCCAGCTCATCGTCGGTCAGGCGTCGTCCCGCGGAGCGGGCGAGGCGCCTCCGTTGAGCGTTTCACTCAGTAACGCCCCCGCAGGCGCGATGATAGCGATCAATGGGCTTGCGGCTGGGGCGACATTGACTGTGGGTCGCGCTTCGGGAGCCGGCGGCTGGCGATTGATGGCGACGGAGCTGCGCGAGGCCTTGGTGCGACCGCCTCAAGGTTTTGTCGGTGCGATGGAACTCGGACTTGAATTGCGACTCGCCAACGACAGCGTTGCCGATCTCAAGACGCTGCACCTCGAATGGGTGGCACCCGCAGTGGCCCAAACGACGAGACCTGTTTTCGTTGTCCGACACTTGGACTCCGACGAGGTCGCGGCGCTGGTCAAACGGGGAGAGGGTTTCATCGCGAGCGGCGATCTCGCCTCGGCGCGTTTGGTGCTGCAGCGCGCCGCCGAAGCCGGTGAAGCGCAAGCGGCTTTGTTGCTGGCTGGGACCTACGATCCGATCGTGCTGGAGAAGCTCGGACTCCAAGGCCCGACGGCGGACATCGAGAAGGCCCGAACTTGGTACAAACGGGCGCGGGAGCTAGGATCGGCCGCAGCGCCCGGACGGTTGCAGTTGCTCGCAGGTCGCGACCGATGAGGCAACGACTGGCCGGCGGCGGAACTACCCGAAACGGCTTCGCAGCGGTCGTGAAGTTGTTCGCGCCGCGAACATTCCGTTTCCGGAAACACAGATCGCATGTGAGAGGCTAGCATGGGATGGAATAACGGGCGGCTTTTCGCGATCGCCGTAATGCTGGTGTCGTTTGTCGGAGTCGGCTGGGCGGCCGAAACCGAAGTGGATCCCGGTACGGTCAGCGAAGGGCTCAAAGCGATATTTCGCTACGGGAACGGTAGGCTGGAAACTTCGGCCCGTCTCAACGCCAATACGGTCACGTTGATATCGGGAACGATCGGCGGGACCTACGTGCAGATCGGGGCTGATCTCGAATCGGTCCTTGACGACGGTGAAAACCTGCGGGTCCTGTCCATTGTCGGGCGCGGCTCGGTTCAGAGCGTCGCCGACATCCTGTACCTCAGGGGGGTCGATCTCGGGATTGTCCGCTCGGACACGCTCGATTATCTCGAGAAGAAAGGATTCGCCAACAACATCAAGAGCAGGTTTGCGTACATCACGAAGCTCTACAACGAGGAGGTGCACGTCGTGGCACCAAAGAGCGTCCGCAGCCTCGCGGATCTGGAAGGCAAGAAGGTATCAATCGACCTGCCGAACGGCGGCACGTTCGTAACTGCGATCGCCATTTTCGAGCGACTCGGGATCCATCCGAATTTCGCATACGTCGAACAGCGCATCGCCTACGACAAACTGTCGAAAGGTGAGCTTGACGCCGTCGTCGCCGTGCAGGGCCAACCCTCGAAGGCCACCACGCAAATCAAGGATCCAAACTTGCACCTTGTTCCCATCGAATATGCAAAATCGCTGCAGTCGGACTATCTGCCGGCACAGCTGACATCGGACAACTATCCAAATCTCATCGACAAAGGTGAACTTGTTGACACGGTCGCGGTGCCGGCGGTGCTGGCGGTCTTCAATTGGCCGGGTAACACGGAACGCTATCGCAGGCTCGCGCATTTTGTCGACGCGTTCTTCGGCAAGATCGGCCGGCTGCAGCAGCCGCCGTTCCATCCGAAGTGGAAGGAAGTAGCGCTCAACGCACCTCTGGCCGGATGGGTCCGTTTCCGGCCCGCACAGGAATGGCTCGACCGCAACAGCAGCGCCACCGCGACAAGCGAGGTCCGCAACAGATTCGAACAGTTCCTGAGCCAGAATCAGGCGCGCCCCCTCGGTCCCGATCGAGCGGAAGATCGCGAAGCCCTGTTCCGCGAGTTCCTTGACTGGCAGAAGACCCACCCCGTTGCACGTTGAGTACAATGGATGGCGTCTCCCGGCGGCATTGTCACGGAGCGTGTTTTTACTGTTATTACTTGCTTGGAAGTGGGGTCGAAACGAGTGATTGCAAAAGAGGAGGTGCTATCGATGAACATCACACGACGTAATCTACTCGCTGGCACGCTTGCCGCACCCGCGCTGCTTGGTCTGCGCGGCCCCGCCGGCGCGGGGACGGTCTTGAAGCTTTCGCATCAATTTCCGGGCGGCAGCATCGATGAAGGCGACTTCCGGGATCGGCTGTGCCGAAAGTTCGCGACGGAACTCGAGAAGCGCACCAATGGCGCGCTGAGCGTTCAAGTCTACCCCAACTCCTCGCTGATGAAGACGAACTCGCAATTCTCGGCGATGCGAAAAGGCGCGCTCGATATGAGTTTCTACCCGCTTCCCTATGCGGGGGGAGAGGTGGCGGAGACCAATATCGGATTGATGCCTTGCCTGGTCACGACCTATCAGCAGGGCGGGCAGTGGAAGAGTTCTCAGGTCGGCAAGCGCCTCACAACGATCCTTGAAGAGAAGGGCATCGTCATGCCCTGTTGGGTCTGGCAGGCCGGCGGCGCCGCGAGCCGCACGACGCCGCTGGTCACGCCGGAAGATGCCAAAGGCATGAAGGTGCGCGGCGGCTCGCGCGAGATGGACCTGATGCTCAAGGCAGCTGGCGCCGCGACCCTCAACATCCCTTCGAACGAAAGCTATGCCGCCATGCAGACCGGCGCCTGCGACGCCGTGCTGACCTCGTCGACGAGCCTGATCTCCTTCCGTCTCGAGGAATTGTCGAAATCCCTCACATCGGGCCATGGACGCTCCTTCTGGTTCATGATGGAACCTCTGATGATGTCGAAGGTCATATTCGACGGACTGCCGAAGGATCAGCAGAACGCCGTCATGGAGATCGGCAGCGAGCTCGAAGCTTTCGCCACCGCGGGCGCACAGGCCGATGACGAGCAGGTCGAGAAGACCTTCTCGAAAGCGGGGGCCAAGGTCGTGGCGCTCGACGAAACCTTGTTGAACCGCTGGCGCGACGTCGCGCGCGACACCGCCTGGAAGGATTTCGCGGCAAGATCGGAAAGCTGCGCCGAGCTTTTGAGGCTCGCCGAGACGATCGTTTGACCACAGGCCTCGACTTCTCCGAGCAAGGCGCCGAGCTCGCCACGCCACAGCCGCTCCCAGGGACAGTCGGCGCGATCGAGCGCGTCATGCGCGACATCAATCGGCTGATCGTTACCTCTGCGAGTCGATCAAGGTTCCCGTGACAAAGCCGCAAGTGCAATGCAACCGAGCTCAATTTCATGAAGTAAGGGAACGATCCGCGCTGCCGTCTCCTCAGTCAGCGTGCCCCCGATCTCGCCAACTTGACTGGCTTCCTTCACTAGATTTTCCAAGGCCTCAAATCCCGAAACCACCGCCGACCAACCGGTTATCGATAATTCGCGTGCAATCACGGGCCGATAATTCTGCCAAGCTTCTGTTGTAGGTTGCAAATCGACGCTCCACCAGTGCTTCTCTTCGACGCATATCTTCGCCGCCGCGCGAGCTCTCAACAATTCCGTGCAAATCAGTTTGGATGCCTTCATGACCTCAATTCCCCGGACCCGGCGATCTGCCTCGGTCCTTGCGCGATCACGTCTGGCAATAGGCAAGATCGTTAGGGCACGCCGAGCCTCCATCAATAGGCTACGCACCCTGGCGATGAACGACGCAATCATTGGATAGCCCGCGCGAACTCAAAGGGACGCTCCAGCGACGCACCCAGCTTCTTGTGGCGTTGCCACGCTATCTTCCGTCCCCGGAGGAGCATTACATACTTTGATTGATGGCGATACAACCGGCTCCAATACCTTTTGTTGCAACGAGGCAGGGCTTTGCTTTGGCGCGTGATCGCCGGAGGAAATTGGTGACGAGCGAACGATATGGTCATCATTCGCCACATTACCTCAGCCTTGAGCATCCGCGCTATCGTTGGTGTGACAATGCCGGTTGCTCACCCCGCCTCGAAGGAGCCCTGGCCGTCCGGATGGCGTTTCGGAGCCCTGGGGGCTTGCAGGATGGCGTTCTGGGGCTTGGAGGGCATCACCTAGCAGGGAAGCTCCGCAAGGCCACCCACGGGGCTCCTGCAGCGCTCGGGCCTTCATGTCAGTTGGCATGTTGGATTGAGAATATCGCGGTTTGTGCAGGCTTGGACACGATGAATGAGAATATCGCGGCGCGTTCGCGAGCGACGTACGCTTAATTTGAGAATTCGCGCGGACCGCCAAAGGCGGCGAAAGCGAGCTCCTCGAAGCGTTGACGATTGAGCAGGCGGCAGGCTGATGCCGAGTTCCCGGGCTACGTCTTCCACATCGCTGATCTTGAGCCGTTCGCCTTTGTGCCGCTTCAGGAGCTCGCGAACGGCTTCCTCGCGTCGGCAGCCTTCCAGCCAGCTATGCTCCTCGGCCTCGGAGAGCTCATCGCCTGCCGCATGAGCCTCATCGTTGACATTCTCATTCTTGGTGTCCACGCCGCGCCCGAATCGGTCACCAACGTTGGAGCGGCAAATTTCTCACATTAGCTGCATAACGCCAAGCAATATTCTCGGTTCTGTCGCAATAAGCGATCGCTGGTAAGGTGCTCGCTGGTTTTTTGACGACTGGGACGAAGGTGATGATCGAAGCGCTGCGCAAGGTGATCCAGCGGATGAACTATCCGCTGGAAGTGATGCTGACCTGCGTGCGCTGGTACTCGGCCTATCCGCTGAGCCTGCGCCACATCGAAGAGATGATGCAGGAGCGCGGAGTGTTCGTCGATCACGCCACGGTGCACCGCTGGGCGATCAAGATTCTGCCGGTGCTCGCTGCTATGTTGCGGCGACGTAAGCGAACAGTGGGCAAGAGCTGGCGCATGGACGAGACATACGTCAAGGTGGCGGGTCAGTGGAAATATTTGTACCGGGCAGTTGACCGCGACGGCGACACCGTCGACTTTCTATTGCGAGCCAAGCGCGACTGCGCCGCGGCTCGCACATTCCTGGAGCGCTCAATCGCGCTGCATGGCGAGCCAGACAGGATCACCATCGACAAGAGCAGAGCGAACACCGCCGCGATCGCCAGCTACAACGCTGAGAATGAGGCCGACATCGAGCTGCGCCAATCGAAGTATCTCAACAACATCGTTGAGCAAGATCATCGGGCGATTAAGCGCATCGTGCGGCCCATGCTGGGGTTCAAGACTTTTCGCTGCGCGAGCATCCTAATCGCCGGCATCGAGACGATGCACATGATCCACAAGGGGCAGCTCGACCGCCCCGAAGGCCAAGTCTCGTCCGCAGCAAGTCTGTTCTACTCCCTGGCAGTTTGAGCGGCGGCCGACCCCGCGGCTTCGCTTCAACTTCACTGGCTTATTGCGACAGAGCCTTCGTGAGTGCTCTGTCAAAGAGGGCGATATTGGTCTCACCGTTGAGACGGGGTTCGTACATGATCCCGTCGGGTTTCGCGTCATGGGCCCAGAAGGCTCGTGACCAGCGCCGTCCAAGCGTCTGCGAACTCGCCCGTGCCACGTCGGTCGGCACACCCATGCGAAGCAGCCCATCGCCACGTAGATCGACGAGCCGCAGCGCGGAAGTATTTCGTAGTTCGGCGCATGTCCACTTTTCGAGCTCCGCCCATTCCAACGGGAAGGCCTTGATCCGACACACACCGCGGTCACGCAGGATCACTTCGGCGAAGCAATCCGTGACCCTGGCCGCGATCGAGACCGGCGTACCAGCACTCGTCGAAGCCAGAACGCTGATTGGCTACTTCCAGACGATGATCCGAACCAAGGCGAAAGACGATCTCGATCCGTGGATCGACAGGGCCAAGGCAAGCCTTCTGGCCTCCTTCGCAAGTGGCATCGCCAAGGACAGAAGGGCTGTTCTGGCTGCCATCACCGAGCCATGGTCCAACGGACAAACCGAGGGCCAGATCACCAAGCTCAAACTCGTCAAGCGTCAGATGTATGGGCGCGCCAAACTCGAATTGTTGCAAGCAAGGTTGATCGGAGCGGCCTGACAATCGCTAGCCTGCACCGAGATTGCGTCAGAGCCAAAATTGCACGCCGAATAACAGTCGAGCGGCATATCGGGTCTTCAACGCGGTATCTTTTTTGCGCCGCGTCCAGACGCCAGATGGAACCTTCGAGGCGTACGTGTCTCCTGGCGCGCAACTCAGCGTACTGAGCCCGCGCGGGGTTCCAATCGATCCAGTGCATCAAACCTTCATCGCGCGCTGGGTTGAACCGACTTCGATCGTCTGGGATGTGGGGGGCAATATGGGTCTCTTCTCATTCCGGCGGCGCTGAAGGCGCACGAAGGCCGCGTCTACACGTTTGAACCGGATGTTGGATTGACGCCCGGCCGCTTCGCCTCGCGCACCAGCGAGGCCCAATCCGGTTCAACCCGCCGGCGTAAGCCGGGCCGTATCCCGGCCCGCGCGAAGAGGCGCTGCTCGAGAACGGCGTCGGTGATCTCGACCCCCAGCGGCCAGGCAAGGCCGGCAGCCTCTGCTCGCTTCAGGTTGTCCTGAACGGTCGATCGCGCGACGCCGAGCGTTCGCCCGATCTCGCGCGCGCTCACCCCATCTCGGGCAAGACGCAGCATCTGTCGCAGTTGGCGCATGGTCAGCTCTCTCCTGGCCGGCATCCCGTTCTCCTCGTGGCTGGTCGAGGTCGGGAATGCCGCGGTTGCTGACCCGCTGGGAACGGCGCCGCCGAAATCGGCTACAGGGTGCCCGGCTTCACCTCGGAATGGTGGCCGGGATCAAATCGGAATGGTGGCCGACATCATCTCGGAATTGGTGGCCGGCATGAATCGGAATCCGCAATGTCCTATCTGATGGACGAGCGAACACACCCGTGGCTCTTGAGACCCCTGTTTGGGATACCGTCGCTGTGCCTCGCGAGAAGTGGGGCTGAAATGGCGCATTTGGAGGCCTTGCCAAGGTTGGGGTCGTGGGGGGTCTGCCTCATTCTCTCTGTGGTGCCCGAGACCGTTTCGAACCCATAACACTCGCAAAACACTTCGAGATTTCACGCAGGGGTCTCGTCGGAAAACTTGTCGCGGAGAAATCAAGGGACCGAACCGAATTTGCCCTGCGTTATCAATGGTCTTTGGTGAATGTGAAATTCCAAGCATCACAGAGTTTGAGGCAGACCCCTGAGGCGCTGGCCGATCTGCTGCTGGAAGCCCTGGGCGAGCAGCCGACCGCAAGATCGACAGAGAAGGGAGGCGTGGACCCCGCGCCTCGACCAAGCCGCAAAGTTCGAGCAGGTGATGCCAGTCGCGCCCGTTGCGGGCGAATCGGGAGGCGTCGAAGCACAATACGGCCCCAACCTCTCCAGCGCACAGCCACGCCACCAGCCGCTCGAAGCCCGGCCGTGCCACCATTCCGCTGGCGGAGCGGCCGAGGTCGTCATCGACTACCTCAATCTCGCGGAAACCATGGTGTCGCGCGACGTCAACGAGCTCGTACTGTCGTCGCTGACTCTCGAGGTTGGTCTGGACTTGCGCTTGCGTAGACTGCCGAACATAGACCACCGCCTCGCGCTTCAGCACCGCAGCCGGCAAAAGATCACCGCTCGTCATCGTCACGCCTCCCTGCCGCGACGCCGGCGGCCTCCAGCAAGAGGCTGGCTAGCCGGGCGAGCAGCGTACGGCGTTCGGGCGGGCTCATCCCCTAAAGTCTCACGGAATCGAGAGCTACGCTGAGCTGGCGCGGAGCCGTAGACGGCTGCGCCGGTGTTGGCGAGTTCCTCATTTTGCTCCTCCTGGGTGTTGTTCGAATCACCCAGGGAGCTTCGTCTGAAACCACGTTCGATCAGCGTAAGCGGTGTGGTCGAGCAATCTCAATTGAAACGGATCAAGCGGCCCTTCCAATCTCGTATGGGCCACCCGAGTTCCCTCGCTTTCTCCGCATAGAGTGACCTCTTCAAGAACCGGTCGCGAACTGCTAGGCAGAGGTCAGGACGGCCTGCACTAAGCGCAATGTGGCTTTTCTTGCTTCCGCCTGGGTCTCGCAAATCGGCCTCGTAGCCGACAAGTCCGCACGAATGATCAATTACGACAGTGACAATGTAGCTTCTAAACTCGCTCTCATCCTTCATCTTGGCAGAGACGACCGCGGTGGCGCTGACCCGATTGACACGATGGAGCACACTCGCGCCGCTCCACATTAGTGTGCTCCAATGGATTTCAGGATGCTTGCTCATCCCTGTCTTCACCCCCTCCTGCCAGCGACAACCCACCTTCAATACATGAATTGTGTAGCCCAGGCGACGGGGGCTGTTCCATTGATCGCATCATCGAACTTGGCCGAGTCGTAGCCAAGCTTGATCCAGTTCTCACGCGCGGCTGCGACCTGCTCGCAGGCCGAGTGCACGAAAAACATCGTTCTTAGTTTATCCGAGGGTTGGGCCAAAACGTCAACTAAGGTTTATTCGTGGTTCCACAGCTTGGGAGTTGCCGCCGGATGCGAACCACCAATCGGCAGCGGCTTAAGCCTCTCGTCTGACAACCTCGATTCCGTTGGCGAACCTTACACCGAGGATAAGTTTCGGCAACTAGTTCATCGTTTTCGAGGTTCGAATCATATCATGCGGCCTTGTCGAGCTTATAGGACCAGGGGTGGACGACGGGATGCTGGTTGATGTCATCCATGGCGGCCATGATGCGGTCCTTAAGCTCGTTTTTGGAGGCGACGCGGATGTGGCGCAGGACGGAGCGAGCGAGTTTGGAGAAGAAGCCCTCGACGAGGTTGAGCCACGAGCCGTGCTTGGGCGTGAAGGTGAACTCGAAGCGGCCGGCGGGCTGTTCGGCGAGCCAGGCTTTCGTCTCCTTGGAGATGTGGGCGGAATGATTGTCGAGGATCAGCTTGATCGCCGTATGGGTCGGATAGGCCTTATTGAGAAGCTTGAGGAATTCGATGAACTCGCGCGAGCGATGACGATCCTTGACCAGGGCATGCACCTTGCCGGTGAGAAGATCGATGCCGGCCAGCAAGCTGACCGTGCCGTGGCGCTTGTATTCATGATCACGACCGAAGGTCGCGTGCCGGCCGGGTTTGGGCGGCAAGTCCGGGCCCGTCGTGGCGGTCGCCTGGGTACCGGGCTTCTCGTCATAGGAGACGATCGCCACTGCGTCGCTCGGCTCCGTCTTCGATCGGGCCTCTCCTTCAGGATTTTTACCTGGCGATAGACGCACAGGACTTCCACCATCTTCTCGTTGAAGGCGGGGTCGCGACGTTCCAGGTAGTAGCGCACCTTGTGCGGCTTGACCTCCTGCTCGTCGAGGATCGTGCACACCGTGCCCTGTGTCGATTTACACTTCAATAGGGTCTGCCTCACTTTCCGTGCTGGCCGAGACCACTTTGAACCCATAACATTCGGAAAACGCACCAGGATTTTGCGAAGGGCCCTGCGGGAAAATATGTAGCGGGAAAATCACAGGGACGGACCAAATTTACCATGCGTTATCAAAGGTCTTTCGCGAATTCGAGGTTCCCATCAGCACGGAAAGTGAGGCAGACCCCATTTAAGTGCAGCGCGACCGCGGGATTCTGCTGTGGCGATATCTGGAACGCCGACATGGGCAAGCACATGGAGCAGGCGGGCATCCCGGGAATCATCACTTGCGAGAACAAGGCGCTGACCACGCCTCTCGCCAACGAGCCGGGCGAGAAGTGGGAATACGGCATCAATATCGACTTTGTCGGCAAGGCCGTGGAGGCCGCGAGCGGCCGTAAGCTCGACGCCTATCTGAGAGTCTGACTCATAAGGGCTGGCAGCATTTCACGCTCGCCCCAGCCTCCTTGTAAGTCGGCGGATGTGGGCGATGAGGATCCAAGCGATAGCGCTCTCGATGCTGGCTTCGAAGTCCTTCGCGAGCCGCCGGCATCGGCCGAGCCAGGCGAAGGTTCGTTCGACCACCCATCGACGCGGCAGGAGTTCGAAGCCCTTGGCGGTGTCGGAGCGTTTGATGATCTCGAAAGTCCATTGGCCGAGCGTGGTCATGGCGTCGCGCAGCTTGTCGCCGGCATAGCCGCCGTCGGCGAAGACATGGCGCAGCCACGGGTAGAGCGAACGGAGCGATGCCAGCAGGTCCGGCGCGCCGTCGCGATCTTGGATATCGGCGGGGTGAACCTGCACGCCGACCAGATGGCCCTCGGTGTCGGTGACGATATGGCGTTTGCGGCCTTTGAGCTTCTTGCCCGCATCGAAGCCTCGGGGGCCGCCGCATTCGGCGGTCTTCACCGACTGGCTGTCGATGACGCCCGCCGTGGGGCTGGCCTCTCGCCCGACCATCTCGCGCAGGGCCGTGACCAGCATGTGGTTGATGTGCGCCAGCAAACCCTTGTGCGACCAAGCGTAGAAGTAGCCTTGCACCGTCGAGTAGGGCGGAAAATCCTTGGGGATCGCGCGCCATTGGCAGCCGGTCGACGCCATATACTCACCAGTCGGTAATATAGGCGACAGCTGGGGCCTTGAAGAATGATCGGATGAGCCCGGGCGTTGTCCTGAGTGCTGCAAGTTGGGTTTCGATTTTGCCTCGTAGTGTTTCGCTTTTGCGCAGTGGTGTCCTGGCAACGCCGGTGCGCTTCATATGGCTCCAGACAAGTTCATCAGGGTTCAACTCGGGCGCATAACCGGGAAGGAAGTGTAGCGTCAGCAGCCCATTGGTCGACGCAACATAGGCTTTTGCCAGCGTCGTCTTGTGCGCCGGGAGGCCGTCTACCACCAGATGCACCGGCTTCGTGCGGTGCCGCATCATTCGCCGCAGCAGATCAACAAACAGCTCCGCGTTGAGGCCGCCTTGATAAGTGCAATACCAGAAAGCGCCTTTCGAATTCACGGCCGATGCCGCACTGATCGATTGCCGTTGACCGGGGCGCTCGACAACAGGTGTTTGCCCTTTCACACCCCAAGTCTTGCCGTGCACAGTGTCCGCACGAAACCCGGACTCATCCCAGAAATAGATCTCGCCCCCTGACGCTTTCGCCTGCCGCGCAATGGCGGGAAAGGTTTCGCGCTGCCATCTCTCGATGGCTTCCGGATCGCGCTGGTAGGCGCGCTGCAACGGCTTTTGCGGTGTCAACCCGAGTTTGGCGAGCAATTCGCCCACGGCGGTCACACCAAGGCGAATGTCAAACTTGCGCTCGATCAGGCTGGCCACTATCGACCGCGTCCACAGGCCGAAATCCAGTCCATACTGGCGAGGGTCGCGGCCATTGATCCAGCGATAAACCTGCCGCTCCTGATGAGGGGACAAAGTGCGCGGCCGCCCACTCGCCGGCCGAGACAGCAGCGCTTTCAGGCCAATCCCCGGTGTCGCCGCGGCCGCAACCCATTTGTAGATCGTCGTGCGACTGAAACCGTAAGACGCGATAACCGAAGAGGCCGGCTCTCCGTCCCGCACCCGCTCCACCGCCATCAGCCGTATGGCCTCAAGTGTTCGGTGATCAAAGCTGCGCCCGTCTCGCTTCATGGCTCATGATACCAAACCATGCGCCAATGTACAAGCCATTTGTCGCCTTAATTGCCGACCGGTGAGTAAAGGATCGCCTCCACCACCGAGCGCAGGTTCGTCTTTCTCGGCCGCCCCAACTTCGAGGCCGTTGGCAGAAACGGCTCGATCAACGTCCATTCCGCGTCGGTAAGATCGCTTGCGTAGCGCAAGGCGTCGCGCCGATAGTGCGCGCGGGTGGTTTCCGTCCAAGCCATCGTGATCTCCTTTGAGCTTCGCAACCCAACGGAAACACAACGGATTGAAATCACCCAACTTTCTTTTCAGTCAGCCTCTGAGGGACAAAGTCTTCGCGCCGCTCGGCATGAAGGATACGGGCTTCAAGCTCGGGCCCGACCAGCGCGCGCCTCGTTGGCATGCATGCGCGCCAGCCCGACGGGTCCCTCATGCCGATCCCGTTCGAGCTCACGCAGGAGCCCGAGTTCCATATGGGCGGCGGGGGACTCTACGGAACGGCTCCCGATCCGCTTCGTGCGGGCGCTGCTCAATGGCGGCACTCTCGACGGCAATCGGATCCTGAAGCCCGAGACCGTCAAGATCATGGGGCAGAACCACATCGGCGACCACCAAGCTCAAAACCGCGGCGCCAGCCTATTCGAACGACGTCGACCTCGATCCCGAGCAGGACAAGAAATGGGGCTTGAGCTTCCTCATGAACACGAAGACGACCGCGGAGGGACGCCAACCCCGGCAGCCTCGCCCGGGCGGGGCTCGCCAATACCTATTTCTGGCTCGACCCGACGCTCAACGTTGGAGGCGTGATCCTCACGCAGCTCCTGCCCTTCGCGGACCAAAAGGTCCTCGAGCTGTTCGGCAAATTCGAGGGCGGCGTCTACGCCGGCGGCGGACAAACGCGGGCCGCTGCCTGATCTTGAGCCGGCGCCGCCTCGCCCGCGGCGGCTCCAGTCCCTGGCGAACGCGGTCGCGGATTGGGGCAAGGGGAACCGGGTTAGGAACCGGCCCCATGTGCCGCCGGCGTCAGCTGAGCGGCTCGCCGATCGCGGCATCATGGCGTTCGCCGCTGACCTGATCGGCATGGGCGTGGAGTGGTCGTGATGTAGCCGACAGATCCGGCGGAGGGTGGGCTTCGTTCATGGGCCCGTTCGCCCGCAGCCCAGCTGCTGTGCTGTCCCTCGTCATGGCGTTGCTTTCCTTTCGTGGACTCAGCACCCGGCCTACCGGCTCAAGGCGAGCAACGCCGCCACTCCCACTTCCAACAGACCCCGGGACATCCCCACACCAAACGGGACATCCCTTTCAAACGCCCGAAATTGTGTGAAAATCGGCGCGACCCAGGCCGTTAAGCCAATGCGGATCACAATCGACATGTCGGACGGCGGCGTCTGCAGGAAGTGCGGCAAGGAGAAATCGGCCGCCTCGAAGTATGCCCTGGTCGAAGGGTCAAGCGCGCCGATTACCAAGCGTCGCGGCGACGGGAATTGGGCGAGAATTTCGAGTGCGTCCTGACCGAACAGCGCTGCGCCCTTGTTCGTTACAACCACCATGTTCAGATCCGGCCATCGCCCGGCGCGCGCCTGCGCGGCAGCGAGCGCGGCCCCGCTCGCATCCACGTGGAACAGCACGATCGGCTGGATCAAGACCGCTCGAGCCTCATCCATAAAGCCGATTTGATCGATCGTCTCCCAAAACCCGTCGTAGGAGCGGTGCGAGACATCGACGATTTTTGGCGTCTCGTCATGGACTAGGGCCTGTTTACAATCGCGGGATTCCCAAATTGCGGCTGATTTGATTCAAGGCTGGAAATCGGGAGGCCAGCTTTGATTCGGACGGTTCTTACGGATGCGCGGTGGGCTCGGATTGCCGGGGAATTGCCCGGCAAGGAAGGCGATGCCGGCCAGACTGCGAGAGACAATCGCTTGTTTGTGGAAGCGGTGCTGTGGGTTGCGCGGACAGGCTCGCCTTGGCGCGATCTTCCAACTGAGTGCGGCAAATGGTTCACGGTTTACACCCGCTTCTGGCGGTGGGCGAGAAAGGGCGTTTGGGAGCGTGTTTTCAAGGCGTTATCGGACGATCCCGATTTCGAATACGTGATGATCGATGGAACTATCTGTCGGGTCCATCAGCATGGGGCCGGCGCTAGAGGGGGACTCAAAATCAGGCCATCGGTCGCTCGCGCGGAGGGTTGACGACGAAAATCGGCGCGCTCGTCGATGCTTTGGGCAATCTCGTCGCGTTTGTGCTGGCTCCCGGTCAGCGCCACGACGTCAAGCTCTTCGCGAGGTTGATGGAGGGTGTCACCTGTGAGGCATTTATCGGCGACAAGGCTTTCGACTCGCGTGAGTTACACGAGTTTCTCGCCCAGCATGGAATAGAAGCCGTTATTCCACCTCGCAAAGGAACAATGGGCCGCGATGACTATGATCGCGAGAAATACAAGTGGCGTCATCTCATTGAAAACTTCTTCTGCCGGATCAAGGCCTTTCGTAGGATCGCCACACGCTACGAAAAGACAGACAATTGCTTTGCAGCCATGATCCATGCGGTCAATATCGCAATCGTGCCGATATGATTGTAAACAGGCCCTAGTGGATAAAATCTTTCGCTTGAGTCCCTGCGGCCCCGTTGACCGCGCTGTCGGTCGAACGTCCGGTTTCGCGCCGAAAGCCAACGGTGAGACCCTTCTCGGACTCGGTAAAGGTCCGCTTCCCGGCGCGGCCGGTCGGGGCAGAGCTGGCCCAAGCGCGACAAGGCTGAAGCTGTCGACCTTTAGACAGGACCCGGCGCGATCGCTTCGATTTCCGCGCGGTCGGCGGCGCTGAGCTTGATGTCGCCCGCCGCAGCGTTTTGCACCACCTGCTCGGCGCTTGTCGCGCCGGCGATCACGCTGCCGACGACCGGATTTCCGGCAAGCCAGGCCAGCGCCAGTTGCGCCAACTTGATTCCGCGCGCTTCGGCGAACGCCTGCAAGCGATCGATGGCGCCTAGATTTTGCGGCAGGGAACCCTTCATGAACGGCATCCGGTCCAAGCGCGAGCCCGTCGGTATTGCGCCACCGCGATATTTCCCGCTCAGCAGGCCGCTGGCGAGGGGGAAATAGGGCAGCAAGCGCATCTTGTGATCGCGCAGCGCGGGAATGATCGTCTTCTCGGCGTCACGCACCAGGATGCTGTAATTGGCCTCCATGGTGGCAAAGGGCGTCAGGCCATTGGCGGCGGCGATCGCTTGCGAGGCGTTCAGGTCGTCGGCGGTGGCGAAGGTCGCCGCCTCGCCGATCGCGCGCACCTTGCCTTGGCGCACCAGATCGTCGAGTGCGCGCAAGGTTTCTTCGCGCGGCGTTTCGGGATCGGCGACATGCACCTGATAGAGATCGATATAGTCTGTCTTCAGGCGCGTCAGGCTTTCCTCGACGGCCTGCATGATCCAGCGGCGGGAGGCGCCTTGACGAGTCTTGTCCTCGCTGAAGACGAGGTCGCCGTCCTTGAGCCCGAGCATTTCGGCTTGCCCGAATTTCGTGGCGATGATTACCTCTTTGCGGCGCGGCCCCAGCGCCTCGGCGACCAGGCTTTCCTCTAGCCCACTCCCATGTTCGCCGGCCATGTCCAGGAAATTGATTCCGACATCCAGCGCCTTGCGCACAACTGCAATCGCCTGCCCGGCGTCTTGATAGATGCCAAAATTGTTGCAGCCCAACCCGATGACCGACGCCCGCATCCCCACGCCGCCGAATTCTCGCATTTCCATACTCGGAGTCCTTATCTTTGCTTGGTCGAGGACTTCCGTCCTCGCCCGATTGGGGCGTCCATCTCCACAGTTGCTTGTGGCGAAAGGAACCGCTATTAACTTGAGGGCTGACTCAAGCAGCATATCTATTTGAGGATATCCTCAACTTTGTCAAGCCGAGTTCGTGCTTCCCTGGAGCCACAGCGCGACGTCGGCCGCCAGCGCGTCGCCGAACTGCTTCAGGCTGCCGCCGCCGTGATCCAGGAGCGGGGGTTCGAGGCGGCGACGATGGCGGAGATCGCCGCGCGGGCCGATGCGAAGATCGGTTCGCTCTACCGCTTCTTTCCCAACAAAGATGCCGTGGCCGAGGCGCTCATGCGCCTATACGCTGAGGCTCTGCGAGCGGAGTTCGGCGCGGTACACGCGCACGCCGCCGCCGCTACGCCGCAAGAACTCGCCGATATCCTCATCGATCTACTGGTGAAGCAGCACCCGCAGACGCGGGCGTTCGCCGCCTTGCTGGACTCCCGCACCGACTGGACGGAAGTCCGCCAACAACTCTGCGCTCAGACATTGGCCGATATCAAGACGGCGTTGACAACGTGCGCGCCCGATCTCGATGACAAGGAGGGCGAGGATGTCGCCACCGTGGTGCTCAGCAATATGACGACCATGGTGGGCATGACCATGAAGGATGTGCCGACGACCCCCGGCGCTCCTGACCAATTGCGGCGGATGAACCGGCTCTATCTGGCAGCAGTGCTCCGGCCCGGTCGGCTGACCGCGCAATAGCGGACAAGCGGGGCGACCGCGTGCTGCAAGGAATTCCTGACCTCAGTCCATGTGAACGAGATCGGCTGAGATAGCCCACTAAGGCCCTTCGCCAGTTTAATGTGCGACGAAGGGCAGCTTCCACCCGACTGAGACCATCGGAAGGTCCGCTGGTCGGCGACGCCCTAAGGCCCCCCCGCGAACCTGCTGGGCAGGTACCAAGTGTCAGATTCTATCCACTAGCAACCTGTCGAACATCGCGACCTGGCCTTGGACCTTCGCAACGTCGACGATCGTCACGGCCTGCGGGAAACGCGCCCCGTAATCGGCCTCGTGCGGATCGGTGTCGAAGCCGGCGAAATTCCTGCCGTTGAAAATGAAATAGTCGGTCAGCAGGCGCGCGGTTGTGGTTGTGCCGGTTCGTTTATTGGGCGAGCTACAGATGTAGACCCTGGTCCTCTGCTCCATGATCAGGGTCGCCGCATGTTCACTTCTTGTCCGACGTGCCCGCGATGAGATCGAGCAACCCGATGCGATCGAATTCCTCGGCGATCTTGCCCTGCCAGGTGCGCACGTAGCCGCGCAGGACGAAAGAATGCGTCACCGGCCGGCCATCATTGGTTTTGTTGGCTACGAATGTCGAAAATGGCGAGCCGGCGACCTCGACCTGCTCATACGCCATCTCGCTCAGCTTCGGGATAGTCAATTCGCCCGCGCTGCGCGTTTCCAAAAAATATTTCTGGTAGGTCTCTGGATCCCATTCGAAAAACGTCGTGTCGTTGACGTGATTCTTGACGAGGAAATAATCCGCGTTTGCGACAAACGGCGCGGTTTCGGCGATCTCGTCCAGCGAAGAGATCGAGGGCCCAAGCACGTGAAACAAAATGAAAGTGAATTCCCCTTCACGCACCGCGTCAAAAAAAGCGACGTCGCGTAGGGTCCTCAATGTTGAGGCGAGGGCGCCGGCCCGCGTGTCGATGATCGAAACCTTGACCTGTGTGGTGTTCAACGTGTCGATGATTTTCATCTGGTCGGATGTCGAGGCAATGTCGACCACTTCGGTCATATCGCTATGGAATCGTTTCAGCGTGCCGCGCGGACTTTCCGTGTCGAAAGCGCGCGTGAGAATGTTTTTTCCCGTGAGATAGTCGGCAAGAACACGCGCGACAGTCGTCTTTCCGACTCCGCCCTTGTCCGCGCCGACGAGAATGACAGCTGGCTTCATCTTGTGGTCTGCTCCCGCGTGAGGTTCGGCAATCGCTTGTTCGACGATCGACGATTGCCCGCCTCGCGCTGCTAATTTTGGATCATTCGGACGACGGGCCATTGCAGAGGAATCCCTACCACCGAAAAACACTAGATGGGGGATGGCTAGAGACGATATGAGAACATGAAGTTAACGCCATCACGACGTTCCCGGATTGCAAAATCGTGCCGCATACGCCGGCCACAGGGCAGCCGCGAGAACCCACCACTACTACTAGTTACAGAGAAACCTGCCAAACACATAGATTTAATCCCTGATTGCTTCAGACATTTGCTCAGGCGCTTGTAGCTGACGGAGGACGAGATCATATCGGCGATCTACGGGTAACGTCAATTTTCTATGTGTCACGAGAGCCAAGCAACGTGATCTGATCATGCGGGGCCGAGGAGCTCTAAGCCGACGCCGAGCGCCAACTGCAATTCAAAGACCCTTTGCCGTGCCGACACGATTTGCTTGGCAACCGGGATCACCTTGGCAGCCCGCAAGAGCGAGATTTCATGCCGCTCCGCGAAAGCCTTTCGGTAAGCGTCCGGCGAGAATCGCCTTCGTCGGCGCGCCGCATTTGAGCGATGATCGCGGGCATGAGAGCAGCGATCGAACGAGTGTCGGCTTCGGCGCAGGTGTCCACTCCAGCCTTGGTGGACACCAATGGCGGTAGGTCCGGCGAGCGTCGTCGTCGCTGGCCGGAGAGAGTGAAGCGGCAGATCGTGGCGGAGTCGCTGGCGCCCGGGGTGTCGGTCTCGGTGGCAGCGCGTCGTTACGATATCAACGCCAACCAGTTGTTCAGTTGGCGGCGGCGATATGGGGCCCGCTCGGCTGTTGGCGAGACGTCGCTGGTCCCGGTTCGGCTTGAGGCGCCGGTTGAGGCTTCGGCGCGCGGTGGCACGATCGAGATCGTCCTGCCTGGCGGGATTTGCGTGCGGGTCTACGGTAGCGTCGAGGCGACGGCGCTGCGACAGGTGCTGGATGCACTGCGATGATCGGCCTGCCTGCGGGCACCCGCGTCTGGCTGGCGGCCGGAGCGACCGATATACGCAAGGGCTTCGACGGGCTTTCGATGCTGGTTCAGGCGGCGCTGAGGCGTGATCCATTCAGTGGGCACGCCTAACACTGCGAGCGGCGTGTGAATCTGCACCTTCGCGCCAGTCTCCCCTTCAATCCGACCTCCAACGAATAGGAACGCACCTTTGATAACTCTGACCGAAAGCGCGACACGCGACTTAAACGGATCATAGACGAATTCGTCGAGCACGAGCGTCGTATTTTCGCCGAGCGTCAGCTGAGTGCCGTCTTTCAACGTCACCCGAAGGCGCGCGCCGTCTCTGCTGTGGCATCTATCCCTGAAATAGACGCCCGAGTTGTAGCCAACGCACGGGTCTGCCCCGCTTGCGTGGCACTCACCTGCGCCTGGACTTTGTCGACGGTGCCAACGGTCGTGGTTTCGGCGACAGCAACACTGGCGGCAAAGATGCAGACGGCAACAGGTGCCGACAATCGGTAGATTGCAGACAACGGGTACATCGCGCCACTCGCCTTGCCCCTGATAGCCCTCCGCTCGTTCCGATCCATGGAAGACGCGGTATTCGAAGGGCGGACAGCCATATCAACGTGATCCTACAGGTTTCGCAGCGGTGCCAATAGAGCCGACACTTGTTGTCAGCCGTCCAGGTCAAATACGTCACCTCGACCATCATCTTCGGCCGCATCCGTGAGGACGCAATCAATGCAGTCGAGCGCGAGCTGGGCTACCCGCCCTTTGGCGAAAAACTGCTCATCGCTGCGGGCTGATAACGGCGAAGCTCGGACCCGAATGGCAGGACACCCTCGCCCAGCTCGAGGACAAGGAGCGGCCCTCCGAGGAATGACGGGGCCGCGAGCCGCTATGGAGCGCGAGGAGGCCCAACCTCGGGGGCGCCCCTGGAGACTACCGATGCGGCGGACCCAAAACTCGGGCTTCCTGGCGCATCCTAGCGGCGGGAAACGTCCATTCCAGGGGACAGGGGACGTCCAGATCGTGCGATCTGGGTTCCAGAAGATGGCCATCGGGGAAGGCTCTACATCTTGGTAGGCGCAATGGCCATGACAGCGCCCCGGCGTTCCGCTAGCCTCAGTGGTGCGGTGCCAACCAAAGCGAGGAGCGAATGCCGTGAACCATGGGCAGGGATCGCCGCTTCCGACGGGCAACGGCAAAGGATACCTCACGATAGAGACTACCCATCACGGCGGAACGGCATAGGCCACCGCTTCGGAACATCGCATGCGCACTCTCCCTGTTGTCGCTTTGCTGATAGCAACCCTTCTGCCGAGGCCAACAACTGCTACCGAAGCCTTCATAAGCTGTGAAGAACAGGCAATTCGGGACTTGGATGACGGAATTAGTTCCGCAGATGTCATCGCAGCCGGCGTGGTCCAGGAATGCTTGGCTCGCAATCCTCTGAAGCACTGCGATGCGCGCTGTGAGGCTGCGATGGTCAAATATCTAAACGTGCACGTTCTTCCAGATGTTCTAAAGTTCCGTGCGGCGAAACGCGTGGCGAAACCCAGCGGTCAGTGAAAGGTGCTCACGTCCCTCGACGAGGTCCTACGCCTTCATACTCGCGCTTCCCGCCTCCTGACCCTTTGTCAAGTTGCGGAACGGCGAAGCAAAACGAGCGGACCCCGCCGCGACCCTAGAATCGGGCGAGGTCTTCGCCGTGGCCGCTTGGGGGGCAATCGGCCACAGCCGAGCCGATCCTATCGTCTTTAGTCAATGTGCGAAATGTTGTCCCTCGGGAAGGGGGAAACACGCTCTTGACGATCCCAAAGAGGTAGCGATTCTGACCACTGGACGAGGACGGCCGTCAGGCAAATCATTGAGGAATAATATCGGCAAAGTTCGATGGGAGGAGTATGCGATGATGGTGGTCCTCACGCTCGACCTCGCGTGCCTCGCTGTGTTTTTGGAGTTGTGCTACCGGGCACCGGCTATCGAATGGATGGACTAAGGCCTGTTGACATTCAGGCGGGCTCGGAGGCCGACGTCGGAACCGGATGGCGCAGTTTCACCTGCGCGTAGGCCTCGACGGTATTGAGCTCGTTCCGCCCAATTCGTCATCCGACAATCTGCTCTGCGCCGCGACGACGCCTGTGATCCGACCGCGGATCACCTTAGCGCCACATTTGCGGCTATTTGGAAGACACAGCTTTGAGGCTGCGGGGCTGGAAGTTGTTACGAGGGCCGGAATGACCTTCCTGAAGACCTCCGCTCAAGCCATCGATCTTGACGAACTCGAGCGGCAATTGCGCCATGCTGCGTTTCCTTCGCCTCCGAAGGTTTCCCCGCCTTAGAGAGAGCGACAACCCCGTGGCCGGACCCGTTTTGACCGTTGGTCGGGACAACCCCGTCAGCGGCGTCACCGGCGGCCGCGATCAGACCGCGCCAGTCGCCGCTGTCCAACCAAGCCTGACCTTATCAAAGGCCCCCGCTCGACCCATCGATCTTGACGATGTCGAGCGGCAATTGCGCGATGTCGCTTCTTCTTTGCCCCTCAAGCCTTCTTCGTCTCGGGAGAAGGGCGACGATGCGCTCGCGGAACTCGCCGTGCTGGCCCCGGGGGGATGAGCAGCAGGCCGAACGTGCACCGGCTCCAATTTCCGAAGGGTGGAACGGTAAGCCCTTGGATGGCGATGTCTGGCGAGCCGAGGCGGGCGCGACCGCGCTACTTGACGGCGTCGCGCGCGTGCCAGCTGTGCCGCATCCCGCAGTCGCCCGCCGCGCTACGACCAGGCGAAGCATCGTGTCGCGAACCGCGCGCTCTCTCGCCGCGCCGCTTCTCCTCGTCAAGGCATTGGCAGGGTGTCTGGCCCTGCCTCGGCGGACTGGCCTACTCCTGCACGACTGTCGGGCGTGGCGGCACCTGCGTTAGCGGCGGGACCGACGCCCAGTCCAGTCGTCGTTCCCTCCGTGTCATCAATGCCTAGCCTGGCCGCGGATGATCCACCCGATTCGCCTCGGCCAGCAACGCAAAGCTCAATGCCAAGGACACCACGTCGGGCCTCGACCATGTCCGTCAAGCCGGACGCGATGGTCGGGTCGAATAGCAGGCCGAAAGCGCGCGCCCTGACGCGCGCTAACCCGTCCGCCATCATCGCTGCGGATCATTCGCAGCCTGTGATGACGATGAGCCCGCTCGCGAGGTCGGCGAAGAGTAACATCGACGCCGATAATGCTGTCCGCGACGATAGCGGCGCCAGTGCTCCCTTGTTAGTCGCGCCACAAGGACGTCCCGGCCGCATCGTCGACGCAAGCATTGCTCCGGCACACGCCGCCCAGTCTGCAGCGGCAGCGACCGATGTTCGTGCAAATGCCAAGGGCGGCCCGTCTTCCTGGATTGGGCTCGTGTCTAGCCCCTCAGAGAGTGACGCCCGCGCGACCTTGTCGCAATTGCAGAAGCAGTTCCCAGGCAGACTCGGCGGTAGTTCCATCCGTCGCGACGATCGGGGCGGCGAAGGCGTGATCTATCGCGTGCGGGTCGGTCCGCTATCGCTCGAAGCTGCGGCCAAGGTCTGCTCGCGGCTGAGGGCGGCCGGGAAGAACTGCGTCTTGACCAGCGGCTGAGCCGGAAGCGCCTTGCAGGAATGCGTCGGCCGAACTCGTGTCGAAAGTTGCCTGGTCGAGCCCTCCGCTACTCTCGTGGGAACCGCGTTTCCACCTCTCTCAGCGGAGCAAATGGAGCAGAGCCGGCAGAGCTGCGGCTGCGCCTGCGATCGTCCAGGCGACGCGGGGCAATCCCATGCTGCGAGTTGCGATCCCGCGTACTGTGGCTGCAATTGTGCGTGCGTGCGTCGCCGGCCCGTTGAGACACGAACAAAGCACGCGGTGCGCCTGGCCTTCCGAGAGTTCGAAGAATTTGATCGCGTCGCCGAGCGTGTCGCCCATCAGTCCCTCGGCCCTAAGCACGGGATCCTCGAAGGCAACCGTCAGCGGGGAATTATCTGCTCGCATCATATGACGCTCGGCGCGAGGTCTGAACTCAATCTCTCCGAGAGACTTTAGCAGGCGCAACGGCTCACGATCGAGCAGTTCCACCCACCGTTCGAGGCGCTGACGGCGAGTCATCGATGCTAGCCGCACATCGGCGATGCTGCGAAGCTCATTGAGGGGCTGGTGTTCCATCGATTGCTCCTATGGGGAATTCTCGGCTCTGTGGGGCGCCCGCCAGCCGACTGGATGCTCCCTCAGGCCGATGGCGGAATTTCGACGGCCCGATCGAGTTCGGATCATTCCTCCATTCCCGGTGAAGGGGTTTGCCTCACTTTGCGATGCTGATTGGCTTGATCGGGTGCGTGGCCGTCAATATCCACGAGCATGCATACGAAATCGGGCTGGGCTCCAGTCATGGGAAATATCGCGGAATTCCAGGTCATCGACCTGCTTGGCAACTAGGAGTCGAGAGTCGGGCGATTAGTAGTCAACAGCCGGACAACGAGGAGCTCCAGATCGAACCTAGAGGGTCTCCGAGTGCTGCATCGCCTCCCTGGCTGAAGGCGCTGCGCAACGACGAGCATCTTCTTGGCAGCGTCCCACGCACAACGGGCCGTCGGGCTTTGTCACGGGAAACCTAATCGGCTCGCGGAGACAGGCCAGGACGGTTCTCGCTCAAGCCGCTGTAGCCGTTCTCCAGGTGTCAAATGCCCCGCTCCTGAGGAGGCGGAGCGTGGTACGGGATGTGAGGTGGCGCTGGGTGTTGAAGGTGTTGTGGACGGCGGCATGAACAGACAGAAAGCGCTGAGCTGAGCCGGGCGACTTGAACCTTTGCATCTTGAGCTCGCGTCGCCGCACCGGCTGGTGCGAATTCTCGGCTCGATTGTTTTTGCATAGCCCTTGCTCATGGCGAGCAGAGAGGCCGAGCTCCGACTTGGCAGCACCATACGATCTCAGCTTGTCGGTCACGAGCACCTTGGGCGCGAAGCCTTGCTTTTTCAGCAATATGCGCATGAGCTTAACGGCTGCGACCTTGTTGCGTCGCCGTTGCACGAGCAGGTCGAGAACCTCGCCCTCGCTGTCCACCGCTCGCCACAGCCGGAACTGCTTGCCGCTGATCATCACGGCCATCTCGTCGAGATGCCATTGCGAGGTCGGGCGGGAGCGACGGTGGCGAAGCTCTCGAGCAAATAGGGGTCCGAACTTCAGCACCCAGCGCCTTATCGTCTCGTAGGAGACGTCAAGACCGCGCTCCGCGAGGAGCTCCTCAACGTCGCGATAGCTGAGCGTGAACCGGGCATACAACCACACTGCGTGCCGGATGATCGCCGGAGGAAATTGGTGACGAGCGAACGAGATGGTTGTCATTCGCCATCATAATCGAGCCTCGGCCCGGCGCGCCAGCGTTCCCGTAACATTGCCGTCGCAGAGCATCGACATCTTGCCAGGCACGTACACCGACGTTCGAGGCAAGCCATTTTTGATCGATTTAAGGCGCTACATGGCACTGGGATGCTGCAATGTTCCGTGGGAAAAGAGCGAGATGGATGCTTTGCGATGGGCGCTCATGAGCAGGCCCTTCTTCGACGAGTTGAGGCGGCACATTACGACTGCGCGAAGACAATGGAACTACTTTCTGGTGTCGGACGACGGCCAATAGGCGGCGATGCGATTGGGAAGCGACATCTGGCGCTCAGTGACAACTGGCTTCGACACTCACTCACAACCAAGTAATAACACGTACAAACAGGTTCCCGTGACAAAACCCCATAAGCCATCTCGCGCGTCGGGTCAGTAACCCTATCCCGCTATGATCGTTACTTATCGCTCTCGACGTCCGGCCTGTCCGTGGGGAAGGGACCAACTGGCTTGCGCTCGGCACCCGGCGCGGCGCCCCCGCGCTCTACCGCGTCCCGCGCCCGGCGAAGCTCGCCGAGTTCGGTCGTCTTCGCCGTGCTGGCCCCCTGGCGGTCAGCAAGCCTGCGCTGCTCGGCCTCGATTGCCGCACGAGGAGGCTCGCCTTCGAGCATCGAGCCCATGAGCGCTTCATTGCGCATCGCCCACATGGCAGCCTGCGTGCGGTTGCCGACTCCGAGCTCGCGAAGGATAGCTTTGACATGTACCTTGACAGTAGCTTCGGCAATATTGCGCTTTGCCGCGATTATCTTGTTGGAGTCGCCTTCAACCAAGCACCGCAAGATGGATTCTTGTCGCTTGGACAGTCGATGCGTGTATTTGGTCTCGACCTCCGACTCCTTGTTCTTTCGGCCGTCACTCGCTATCACCTCATTCGGGTGATAAAGCATCGAAGACAAAACTGCCGGAGACATGATCGTGGCGCCCAGCATCACCAATTCGAGGCATTTGATCAAACTGTCATGAGTCGGTTTCACGAAGTAGGCGTCAACACCCGCCCGGAAGGCGGCGATAATGGCGCCGTTTTTCAGTGGACCGTGATCAATCAGCAAGACGATCCGAGCTGTCGGGTACTGTGCCCTGAAGAGGTGAATTTGCGCGATGGTGGCATTATCATCGTTGCTCACATGGAGGATGAGCAAGATGGATTGATTATGCGTCGATAGCGCAATCTCAGCGACACTCGCGGCTGCGGCGACGACGTCGAGGCCGGCCGAGCCAAGAATCCGCACAAGACCTTCTCGAACCAGGAAAGATGGGCAGACAACAACCGTGGCAAAGGGAGATTGTGCCATGATCTCGAGCCCGATCTTTGCTCCTGTCTCAGTTTGTACGAAATTGCCTTCGTACTTCACCTTGTAATCAGCGCGAAAGTCGATACGAGGTAAATACCGCAAATGGTTCGCACGCAAATGTGTCCGCTTCAATTGCGTCGAGGAGGTAACTCCTTCGGAGCAACTCTGGCGAGGGTAATGACGTTTGCTTCGGCTCGCTCTGCTGAAGACTCCGTCCACACTTGATATAGGACTAATTAGGCGCGGAAGGTATGGCCGGCATCCCCCCTTTTTTTTGGTGGCCTTCTCGCGCACCGAAGCGAGCGAGCTTCGGGCCGACACTGCAATGAAGGCGCTCAACGAGCAGCACGCCGAGTGTCTCGCTTCCCATTTAGTGGGCAACAGAGGCGGTGCGGTTGCATTCTCGCAAATGGGGGACCCCTCGGCGGCCGAGATTGGAGACACCAAGATCCTTGCCCGATACGGCGATGTGCCTGATGATCGCACGCTGCTTCCCGGGTTTGGCGACGTTCGCGCGTCGGGCTGTCCGGGCGTCATGGGCGCTCCCGCCCATCCATTAGCGAGACCGATTCGGGTGCCGCAGTCGCTAGAGAGCGTGCTCTCGCGCTTAATGCCTTTCACGGCAGAGTGGAAGCGAGGCCCGCGGCAAGGTCGGAAGTATTCGCTTGCGATTGCATCGTTGGTCGCCGTGGCAATCGCAGCGTCAGGAAGCGGTATGCTGGTTATCACCGCCAGCGCGGCTCACTGCAAGGCCCGGCTCGTGGAAATGGCTGGACCCGCCTGCGATCATACAGGCACCACGAATGAGGAGTTGCATCGCCTCGTCAGACACGAATATAGGGTCGGCGCCAGCAAGAAAGAGGCCTTCGCACGGTCGTCACACTTTGCCTGGCCAAGTCCGGGCAGGGGTGAATTGGGCGCGTGCAGTCTGGCCGAACTGGTGCCCTCCCTCGAAGTCAAGCACGGCCTCGTCCGAGTCTCGGGTGCGCGACCACCGGACCAAGGCGCGGGCGGCGCAAGCTCCCCCGCCACCAGAGTGGTGCCCGCCTGGAGCACCGCTGGCGCGGGCCTGGCGCCCTCTGCCCGCCTTTTAGGTGCGCCTATGGTGCCCCACGATGGATGGCAGATTGGACGATAGACGCGTCGTGCGGGTGGCCGTGGTCTTGGCCGCGTTGCTCGCGCTGGCGTTCCTGGCGTGGTTTGGTTTCTGGCTTGGTGACGTGCTAAGTAACCGCGCGGGCTTGCCGCATAGTGCGCCCCAAATGATACCCTAATGGCCCGGCCTATGGGCCCGGGTATCAATGATCGATGCCTTTCTGCGCCGAACTAGCTTGAAACCTTCGGGCCAAACTACACAACGTTTGTGGCGCACGAAGTGCTTACGATCGAGACGTTGCAGTCGAGCGAACGCGATTGCCTTTTCCAGGCTGTCAAACGAAGCGAGCACTTTGGCCCGGCCGTCCTCCTGCATCACGACAAACGGCTTACGCGCGCTCTCTTGGTCCTCCACGTGACTCATTCCCCATTGGCCCCTTGGCTGCCCCGCATCCTATGTCCACACAGCCAAAGCCCCTACGGAACGGATGGCGGAGTCGTTACCAATTGAGGGCTAGTCAACAATAGCCAGCGATGCATCAGCGCCCGACTGCGAGGGCGTTTTGCATGGCCAGCCAGGGCCGAACTAGACCACATGTCCGTCTGAGGCTGGGGTGACCCGCCTCACAATATGCAGGAAACGAGGGTTGCGTCGAAGAGGTCGGCGCAGAGCCTCATGCATAGGAGACGGGTCATGGGCGATGGTATCAGATTTGTGGGCCTGGATGTGCACAAGCGGCAGACGGTAGTGGCTATTGCCGATAGCGGCCGCGACGGTGAGGTGCGCCACTACGGAGCTGTCGAGACCGATCGTTCGACCATCGAGAAGCTGGCTCGGAAGCTGGCCCGTGGCAGCAAGCCTCTGCGGTTCTGCTACGAGGCGGGCCCGTGTGTTTAGGCGTGGAATAAGGACCCCGTTTTCGGGGTGATCGGCGTCCAAACGGGACCCCTGAGACGAGGGTCCACACTGGCCTCCATGGCGACATGGAGGCCGAGTTCGGGATGCTGGTCGTGGAGACGATTGCGAAGATCCGCCGGGCATATTTTGTCCAGAAGAAGCCGATCAAGGCGATCTGCCGGGAGCTGCGTGTTTCACGGAAGGTGGTGCGCAAGGTTCTGCGCTCGCAGGTGACGGAGTTCACCTACGAACGGTCGGTGCAGCCTCGGCCGAAGCTCGGAGCTTGGAAGGCTGAGCTTGATCAGATCCTGACGAAGAACTTGGCCCGGCCGGCCCGAGAGCGGTTGACGCTGATCCGGGTGTTCGAGGAGCTGCGCGAACGCGGCTATCAGGGCGGTTACGATACCATCCGTCGCTATGCCCGGTCATGGAACCGTGATCAGGGAGGCAGGTCGGTTGACGCCTATGTGCCGCTCGTCTTTGCGCCGGGCGAGGCCTATCAGTTCGATTGGAGCCACGAGATCGTCCTGATCGACGGCGTGACCGTGAAGGTGAAGGTCGCGCACCTCCGTCTCTGCCATAGCCGGATGATGTTCGTTCGGGCCTATCCGCGCGAGAGCCAGGAGATGGTGTTCGATGCCCATGATCGGGCCTTCGCCTTCTTCAAGGGGGCGTGCACACGCGGCATCTACGACAACATGAAGACGGCGGTGGAGACGATCTTCGTGGGCAAGGAGCGGGCCTATAATCGCCGCTTCCTGCAGATGTGCAGCCATTACCTGGTCGATCCCGTCGCCTGCACGCCGGCGTCCGGCTGGGAGAAGGGCCAGGTCGAGAACCAGGTCGGCCTCGTCCGCGAGCGCTTCTTCACGCCCAAGGCTTCGTGTGAAGAGCTACGAGGAGCTGAACGAGCGGCTCATGGACCTCAACCTCGCCTATGCGAAGGCCCATCCGCATCCCGAACTGCGCGACAAGACGATCTTCGAGGTGTTCGAGGCGGAGCGCCCGAGCCTGGTCGGCTATGCCGGCCGCTTCGATGGGTTCCACGCGGTGCCGGCGTCGATCTCCAAGACCTGCCTCGTGCGCTTCGACAACAATCGCTACTCGGTCGCAGCCAGCGCGGTCGGGCGCCCCGTCGAGATCCGCGCCTATGCCGACCGGATCGATATTCGCCAGGACGGTCATGTCGTTGGCGATCATCCTCGCTGCTTCGGGCGTGATCGGACCATCAGCAACCCTTGGCACTATGTTCCAGTCCTCGCCCGCAAACCCGGTGCGCTGCGGAACGGCGCCCCGTTCAGGGACTGGGTTCTGCCGGCAGGTCTCGACCGCGTGCGGCGCAAGCTGACCGGGGCGACCGATGGTGATCGCCAGTTCGTCGATATCCTCGCCGCCGTGCTGACCGATGGGCTGGGAGCCGTCGAGGCGGCATGTCTGGAGGCCATCGCTTCGGGCGTGCATTCCGCCGACGTCATCTTGAACATCCTGGCCCGGCGCCGGCAACCGGCGATCGTCACGACAATCGCGACCCCGGCAGCCCTGACCCTGATCCATGAACCCGCTGCCGATTGTGCCCGCTACGACAGCCTCAGGAGGGCCGTATGATGGAACGCGCCGAGATCCTCACCGCCATGTTCGAGCTCAAGCTCTTCGGCATGAAGAGCGCCTTCGACGAGATCATCGCCACTGCCGTGAAGCGTCAGCATGAACCCCAACGCATCGTCGGTGACTTGCTGACCGCCGAGATCGCCGAGAAGCAGGCGCGCTCGATCAAATACCAAATGACCATCGCCAAGCTGCCGCTCGCCAAGGACATCGCCGAGTTCGACTTCGACGGAACTCCCATCAACGAGACACTCGTCCGGGATCTCGCCGGTGGCGAGTTCCTGGCCCATGAACGCAATGTCGTCTTCGTCGGCGGCACCGGAACCGGCAAGACCCATCTCGCCATTGCCATCGCGCGCGCCTGCATCCGCAACGGCTCCCGCGGCCGCTTCTTCAACGTTGTCGATCTCGTCAACAAGCTCGAGGCCGAAGGGCGAGCCGGCCGTCAGGGTCGCATCGCCGACTACCTCTCCCGCATGGACTTCATCATCCTCGACGAGCTCGGCTATCTACCCTTCGCCCAATCGGGCGGCCAGCTCCTCTTCCACCTGGTCAGCAGGCTTTATGAGCACACCTCGGTCATCGTCACCACCAATCTCGCCTTCGCTGAATGGCCGAGCGTCTTCGGTGACGCCAAGATGACCACAGCGCTTCTCGATCGCCTCACACATCACTGCGATATCGTCGAGACCGGCAACGAGAGCTGGCGCTTCAAAAACCGCGCCTGAACCCAAACGCTCCTCCCCACTGGACATCGATCCCGCCGCGCTGCGCAACCCCGACCAGCTCCGCGGGCGGGATCGATGCGCTGCGCCCTACGCCAAGAGGGGTCCCTTTTCGGCGCCGATACGGGGTCCTTTTTCCACGCCGATTGACAGGCGGACAGAATGAACGGTTTGGATTGACCATCTGCGCTGGGCTTTCACAGGATGGAAGCCATGGCCAAGCATCGTTCCCACAGTGTCGCGTTCAAGCGGCAGGTTGCGCAGGAGTTCATTGGCGGTGAGACGCTGCATGGGCTTTCGAAGCGGCACGATATCTCACGTCAACTGATCCGCATCTGGGTCGGCAAGTACGAGGCCGGCGCCCTGGATGACGACGTCCAGGCAGCCGATCTACTGCAGGAGTACGAGGCGAAGATCGCGGCCCTCGAGCGGATGGTGGGCCGGCAAGCCCTGGAGATCGAGTTTCTAAAAGGGGCTCTGAAAAGCGCACCGCGGCCGAGAAGCGGGGCTACATCCGTCATTGCCGGCCCTGTGGGTTCTCCGTCGCGGAAGGATGTCGGCTGATGGGCCTGGCTCGCTCCACCTTCTACGACGCGCCAACCATGCGTTTCGATGACGCCGAGATTGTCACCCGCATTCAAACGATCTGCGACGAGTTCGAGGCTTACGGCTACCGGCGCGTCGGTGCCGAACTGCGTCATCAGGGTGTCGTCGTCAACCACAAGAAGATCCGCCGCCTGATGCGCGAGCATGACCTGCAGCCCAAGCGGAGGCGCCGTTACGTGGCGACGACCGACAGTGATCACGACAGCCCGATATTCCCCAACCTGGCGCGTGATCGGACGGTCGATGGCCCGAACCAGCTGTGGGTCGCAGACCTGACATACATCGAGATCACCGGCGGCTTTGTCTATCTGGCGGCGATCCTCGACGCCTGGTCGCGTCGCGTGGTGGGTTATGCGATCAGCCGTTCGATCGACGCGCGGCTCGCGGTCGCCGCGCTCAAAGCCGCCATCAACGGCCGTACCCCGCCCGCGGGATGTGTGCACCATTCCGACCGCGGATCGCAATACGCCTCCGAGATCTACCGCCGGCTCCTTGCGGCCTACGGCTTCGTCGGATCGATCGGTCGGCGTGGCAATCCATACGACAACGCCAAGGCCGAGAGCTTCATGAAGACCCTGAAGGTCGAGGCGGTGTATCTGATGGCCTACGAAACCTTCGAGGACGTTACAGCCGATGTTCCGCGCTTCATCGACGCCGTCTACAATACCCGCAGGCTCCACTCCGCGCTCGGATATCTGAGCCCGGCGCAATTCGAGGACCAACACGCCCGGCAGACGGTCAAACCTGCAGCTTGAAACTGTCCGCCCTCAGGGGCGCACTCCATTAGACAGTCAGAATCAGCCCCTCCGAGATCAACTCCTCGAAATAGGGGATCGTTCGTTCCAGGCCTTGTTCCAGGCTGACGGCCGGGCTCCAACCCAGCAGGTCCCTCGCTTTGGAGATGTCCGGGCAACGCTGCTTCGGATCGTCCTCCGGCAACGGTCGGTAGGCGAGCCTCGATCTTGATCCGGTTATTCTGATGACTTTTTCAGCCAGCTCCAAAATCGTCAATTCACCCGGATTGCCGAGATTGACGGGCCCGGTCACTTCTTCCGGCTTCGTCATCAAGCGCAGTAAGCCTTCCACCAAGTCATCGACATAACAGAATGAACGGGTCTGTCGTCCTTCCCCAAAGATGGTGATGTCCCGATTCGTAAGTGCCTGCACGATGAAACTCGACACGACCCTGCCGTCGTTCGGATGCGTGCGAGGGCCATAGGTATTGAAGATGCGCGCAACCTTGATATTTAGGCGGTGCTGTCGCCTGTAATCGAAAAAGAGCGTCTCGGCACAGCGCTTCCCCTCGTCATAACACGAACGAGAGCCGATAGGATTGACGTTACCCCAATAGTCCTCAGCCTGGGGACGAATCATAGCGTCGCCATATACCTCGCTGGTCGACGCCTGAAGGATCTTGGCCCGCAATCGCTTTGCCAGCCCGAGCATATTGATCGCGCCGACGACACTCGTTTTCGTGGTCTGAACCGGGTCTCTTTGATAGTGGATCGGAGAAGCCGGACAGGCGAGATTGTATATCTCGTCTACTTCGACATATAAAGGAAAGGTTACGTCGTGCCGGGCAAGCTCGAAGCGCTTATGGCCGAGTAGATGTTCGACATTGCGCCGTGCACCGGTGAAAAAATTGTCAACGCAAAGCACCTGGGCGCCGGTTGCAAGCAGCCTCTCGCACAAATGCGAGCCCAGAAACCCTGCGCCCCCAGTTACGAGAACACGCTTCTCGAGATGCATCTCGGCTTTTCCTCGCCAGATTTCATGGGCTCGCTATACTGCGACCATGCCTGCGAGTTGGCAACGCCACGCCGTTGCCCAGACGCCCTTCTTAACAATACGCCGAGCCATTGCGGGCATTTCGCAGGCACGGCGGAGGTCTTTGCTCAGTCTCTTGCGAGCATTGGCGCGCATCCCTGCGTCCGGCAACGCCGCCGACGCGAGGACGCGTCGCTCTTATTTGGTCTGTGTCTCGCTTGAAGCTGAATCCCATGAAGCGTGGTTGCCTTCCCGCGCACTTTGCCGCGCGGGCGCCGATGACCTTTTGGGCGCGAGACGCCCTCCGTCGACGCCTTCGGCCCCCAGCGGCAACTCACACAGTCCAGCCGCATCGCCCTTCAGCTGCTGCATTGGTCGCTTGTCAGTTGCAGATGATCTCCCTCGCCTTCGGTCAGAGCTCGGTTCCGGGGTGATTCATGGCCAAATCCGTATCCGTACCCGTAGTCCGCGTTCTTCGAATCGTGACGCGTAAGCACTGCTCCGATTATCGAGCCGCGCGCAAATTGCAAGCGTTTGAGCGCGTTACGCACCACGCCCTTACGCGCCTTGCCGGCACCGACCATGAAAATTGTGGCGGCAGCCGCGCCGGATAATAATTGAGCATCAGCGAGGCCCATGACAGGCGGCCCGTCAAATACGATGAAATCGAAGGTATCAATTCCCACAGAGAGCAACGACAACAAGCGCGAGCTGGAAAGCAGATCGGCCGCGTTAGGAGGCAGGGGGCCGGACGCCATGAAAGTCAAATTGGGGGTGTTCGTATTCTGGAAAGCTTCCGACGCGGTACAGCGTCCGGTGAGGTAATTGGTAAGCCCAACGCTGTTGCGTAGATTGAGCTTCAAGTGCAGCGACGCGTCGCGAAGATCCCCATCGATAAGCAGTACTCGGAGTCCGATGTTCGCGAAGCGCCTGGCCACCGCGATAGCTGTAGTGGATTTCCCCTCCGAAGTCGACGAACTGGTGACGAATAGCGTTTTGGGCAGGCCACTCTCGGTCGCAAAATGCAGCGCTGCGCAAAGCGAACGGTAAGCTTCGGTCGCGGGCGACCAGAGGTCAGCAAGCTCCTTCTCGATTGTCCGGCCCCGGCCGACCTTCGGAATGGCTCCGAGGGTTGCCAGTCCCGTGAGCCTTTCCACTTCCTCGACGGAGTTCACGGTGTCATCCAGGCGTTCGAGGACGAATGCAGCACCTAGACCAAGCGCAAAGCCAAAAAGCAATGATAGAACAAGATCACGCGAGACGTGGGGCGAGGAGGGAGAGGTTGGGAGTTCAGCCTTATCGACGATGAAGATATTATTGGCACCGACACCGCCCGCGATGTCGACCTCCTTGTACCGCTGCAACAGACTCTCATAAAGCGAACGGTTCGTGTCAGCTTCCCGCTTCAAGATGTTATACTGAATGCCGCGTCTTTGAAGATCGAGAACTTCCGCCCTTAAGCTCTCGATCTGGCCCTTCATTTGATTTTCCTGGCTTACCGAAGCCTGGTACGCCCCTCTGAGCGCAGCCTTGATTGTCCCAACTTCGGCGGCAAGCTGTCGATCGACTTCCCTAACCTGGTTGTTGATCTGCACCATCGCGGGATAGCTGGGCTTGAACGTTTGAAGCTTCTCCTGATACTGAGTCACCAGCGTGTTGCGCTTGTCGCGCAGGCCTTCGATGACCTTGTTGGACAAGAACTGCGGCAAGCTGATTGCATTGGCGGATTCGACCTGCTTCCAAAGCTGCTCATTCTTGATCCGTTCCGACACCAGGTTTCCCAGCGTCGCATTGGCGGCCGCGAGGTTATTTTCCGCGATTGATGACTTTTCGGTTGTGCCGATGATCTGTTCCTTCTTGCCAAACTCCAGGGCAGCATTTTCGGAGTCTTGGAGACGCGACTGCAATTGCTTCAGATGATCCTCGAGGAAGGCTTTGGCGTACGCGTTCGCCTGGAAACGTTTGTCGAGGTTCGATGCGATAAACGCATCCGCGAGAGCAGTCACAATCCTCTGCGCGCGCTCAGGGTCCGTGTCGGAATAGGTGATGTCGACCAGCCGCGAGCCGGTGATTGGTCGCACCAAGCGATTGCTAAGGATGACGCCTACGCTAGCTTCTTGGAGCTCGGCCCTACCGACGCTCTTGTCGTTCTCGACGACGCTCGACGGGTTGAACATTGTCAAGCGCCTGACAGTGTCGCGGATTGAATACTCTCTGGGCTTTAAAAAGTCCGCATCATCTCCCAGCTTGAGCGCCGACGCGGCACGTTCGGCAACCGAGCGACTTTGCAGAAGCTCGTATTGGGTCCGCAGGAACTCGTAATCCGCTCCCTCAACCGGCATGACGTTTCCTCCCTCAACAACCTTGGAAACGTTGCGATCGATCTGAAGGCGGATCATCGCCGTATACATCGGGATCATCGTCAGCGTGCGCAGTGCGCCCAAGCCGGTGACAACCGCGATAATCGTCAGGATTATCCACTTCCATTTTTTGAAGATGCGCCAATACTCACGGAGATTAGCGCGGAATTTTTCTGCGCCGCTCGAAGCATATTCCTGATGCCAGTCGGTCTGGCCGTAGCCTCGGCGCGCTACCGCACTTGTCGTGAACGGGACAAGTTCGCCAGTCAGGTAATGAGCATAGTTGGAAAAATTTGGGTGACTGTCGTTCATATGTGCCGCTTAGGGTCCGTCAGCGTACGCAACCATTGTGACCGCATCATTGTAGGAGGGAGAACACAGCGACAGCGGGCAGTGCTTTTACAAGGTAGGAAAATACTTCTTTGCTGGTCGAACTGTCGACGACGATGATGTCGTCTTGCTGGATCGGCGGATCGTCGGCGCGTCCCGCCATGATTTCCTTGATATCGAACTTGGCGGCGTAGCGTTTGCCCTCGTTGCTCCGAAAAACGACCACCGTGCTCGAAGCGGTATCGTGGTCAAGACCTTCGGCCATCGCGATGAATTGCGTCAGCGAGTTCTTGCCCCTGACAGGATATACTCCAGGCTTCTTGACGGCACCTTCCACTGTCACGCGTTGGCTGTTATATTCCTTTACAAATACCGTCACCTGCGGAGAGCGCACATATTTGGCACCAAGTTTCGACGCAAGGTCGCGCTCGATTTCGCGCGAGGTCTTCCCTGCTGCGGCAACTTCGCCGACCAGAGGCAGGTTGACGGTTCCGATATCGCTGACCTGAACGCTGCGTGTGAGCTCAGGAACCTGGAACACCGACACGTCGAGCACGTCCTGGGGGCCGACTTTATAGCCGGCATTTCCGGGAGTCGCTGCCGCCGTGTAAGTATCAACAGCGCGCGCTATCTGTCCTGAATTGCTTGCCGCCCCGTCAAAAGCGGCCGGGGTCGCGCTCTCGCTCCAAACTGCCCTATTCTCGAGCCCGCCAGAGGAATTAATGCAGCCGCCGAAAGAGCCGCCACAAATCATCAGCGTGACGGCCATCAAACCCGTACGCAAGGTCACCGCGTTTCCTAGCCGCTTCCTCCCCCCAAATGCATCGATATATTGCTTCGACGTAGGCGACCCGTGAAATGCAAAACGGCTGACGCGGGTCACACACTCATTTGGTAGCGAGACCTGCCCTCACGTTCGGCGGACATCGGCGCGCGTCAGGGCGTCGGACGTCAATTTATGATCGTCCTCCGTGCATTTAACATCTGCCCTCGATCCATATCAATTATAGAGCGTTACGACCAGAGGCGCAAGTTGAGAGGTGCCTTGCGCCGCGTTCTGGCACTCCCCTGATGAAGACGCATCCGGATCGGGTGGAGTTTCCGCCTCGCTCATGATGCCTGACATGCCAAGCAATCGACGATCGTGGTAGGCCTGGAGTAGAGGCGTTCGCCGTCCGCCATGAGGACGTCGAACACTGAGCAGAACTCGAGAAGCTGATGCCAGTCCCGATTGTTGCGGGCTCAGCGCGAAGCGTCGAGGCTGACCACGAGACCGGCGTTGCGGAGGCCGATCTCGGCGATCGGCTTCTGGAAGCCGTGGCGCTCTACGCTGCCCGTCACCGATTTGCAAGATCCTCGTCAATGACCTGTACCCGCTCATGCGGCTACCCCAGACCGGTGGCGCGATGGATCGGGTAATATTGCAACTCCGTTCTCCTGATGTTGCATGGTTCACGAATGACTGCCGCACGTAAAACATAGGCCAAATTGTCGCGATGCGCCGTCGTGAGCTGCTCTTCAGCGGAGATGGAGATTTTGAGGTGGTCGGCACGAGCGATCTCTCTTCCGGGCGGCGCGGAAGTGGGTGTATGGCGTGGCCGCGACACGGTTCGGAGGGAATCCGGGCGAAATCCTCAGGCCTTCGGCAATATCTCGAACATGCGCCCAAACTCATTTCGCCGCGTGATGCCGCCCCTTCAGAAATTCACATCCACATGGCCCTTGAGGTGGCCCGCATAGGACAGGCCGACGGTGACGGCCGCGCTCACCGCATAATCGAGATTGGTCTCGGTCACGAGGGCGTTGCGGTCGACCGGCACGCCCGCCACCGTGAAGCTGCCGAGCAAGCCCGCAAAAGCCTGCGTCACCTTGGGCTTCACATCGCCATAGGCGTAGCGCCAGCCGATCAGGGTGCGCAGCGTGAAGCCCGGCAGGCTCGGGAGCCTGTATTCGCTGCGCAGGCCGAGCGTCGTCGAGCCAAGATCGTAATCATGCGCCGCTCCGACAAGGCCTGCCGCGCCGCCGAACCCTGCCGCGAAGGCTGTCTCCGTGTAGCGGTCCTGGCCGATATGCACGATGGCCGCCTGCAGGAACGGCTCATAGGTCACGCTCAGTGCCTGGAGCGAGGGTTCAGGTTGCGCGGATTGCGCAACGGATCCTCTCGATCCACGGCGCCGTCTACAATACGACGAGCATCCGGCCAGCATCCCATTTCCGCCGACTCGAATAGAGAACTGTGGCTGCGGCCGACGCTACATTTCGCGAGGCTGTCGGCGTACCAATATGACCTCTCCTGCGCGGGTCATCTACATCGCACCACGTCATGGCCCGCGACGTTCCCGTCCCATCCGGCATTCGATTCGACGAACGAAGCTCGTCTTGTGGAGAACCGCCCAGAACTGGGGCGTTCGATGATGAATAGGCGACACGACGCCCGCCAAATCCCCTCGTTCCCCTTTCACGCCCGCGGTGCGAGATATGCATTCTTAACGCTGTGAATAATGAGCTATCTGCCATGGGGGGTTGGCGCATGTCCTGCTAGATTGGTGCCGACGCAATTTGCCGGAGATCACATGGAAAAGCAGGCCAAAGAACCAGAAACTGATTTTATCGAGGACGGAATCAAACTCGGCGGCTCAAGAAGCGGTATGTGGAACCGCGAAATCATCAACCAGAATATTGCCTCTCTGTGGGTTGGCAACTCCGACGCCGTCGAGCGCAATGCGCAGATCCGGGCCATCATCGGCGCGCTAAGCGGCCTTAAGCCACAAGACGAGATCGAGGGAATGATCGTCGCCCAGATGCTCGCTGCGCACCACGCGGCGATGGAAGCTTACCGGCGAGCGATGAAAGATGGGCAGACGTTCGATGGCAGGCATGAAAATCTGAACCAGGCGAACAAGCTTTCGCGAACCCATGTCGCGCTGGTCGAAGCCCTCAATCGCCATCGCGGGAAAGGCCAGCAACGAGTCACGGTCGAGCATGTCACGGTGAACGCTGGCGGCCAAGCCATTGTGGGAAGCGTGGAAGCCCCAGGGGGAGGGGTACAACCGAAATCTGAGGATCAACCCTATGCAAAGCAAATTACCCATGCACCTGGCACCACGATGCAAAGCACGATCGAAGCGGACCGGGAAGCCGTGCCAGTCGCCCGCCGTGCGCGGTCATAGCGTATGCCGGATGCATGGCGCTCGAGGTGGTGCGCCCATTGCGAACCAGAACGCCAAGAAGCACGGACGCTTTTCGGGCGAACTCGTCGAGTTGCGCAAACACATCTCGGGACTAATGAGGAACGCTCGCCGCCTGGTCGAGACGGTCTGATGCAGGCTACCCCGCGAGCCGGCTCCACCAGGACGTTCGCCAGACGTCGACGCCGCGCAAGGAGCAGGCCAGGCGCCTCGCGGCCGCTATTGCGAAGATGCCGGACGCGCTCCTCGTGCCAAGGCGCCGTTGCTGGCTGATCAGGCGAAGGCCGCCTCGTCCTTCGTCTTGTCCCTCGCCAGGATCTGAAGCGAGCCGTCCGGCAATGGCGGCGGAACTTCAGGGCCTCTTCCGGGCAGCCGTCGATACGGCTGCCTTCGCGATTACCTATTGGCGCTGAAGGCCAATCGGCCGCTTCTCCATCAGGACGTCGTGGAATTCTTCGATGCTCCGCCAACCGATATGCTGGAGCCCGAGCACAAGACCACCGACGGCGATCACGACCGCATCGAGGAGCGTCGCCTTGTCGTCTGCCACAAGGTCGACTGGCTGTTCTCGGATCGCCGTTACACCGACGAGCCGCGCTTCCCCCACCTCGCCATGATCGGCATGCTCGAAACTCGCGTCGAGCGAAACGGATCGATCGCGCGAGAGCGGAGATATTATCTGGCTTCGACGAAGCTCGATGCCAAAACGTTCGCGGCCGCGGTCCGCGCCCATTGGGGCATCGAGAACCGGCTGCACTGGGTTCTCGACGTCGTCTTCCACGAAGATCTCGCAAGGCCCGCAAAACATGGCCGTCGTCAAACACATGGCCATGAACCTCGTGCGAAATCCAAAAGACAAGCACAGCCTCAAGGTTCGCCGAAAACTCGCCAACCTCAACCCCGATTACCTCCAAAGCCTCATCCTTTCAAACCCCATCGTTAACCTGAAGCGATTCCCCTGGTTGAGAGGAAGCACGGTGCTCGGCGCATCGGAGGTAGCACCCGCATCACCTCAGATCCGGCGAAGGAGAACCGTCACATTAGGATCAAGGGTCACGTCGAGCCCATAAAGACGATTTACCGCCCTCTCGACGACGCGTCGCCCAGCAAGGCGCAGGCGCAGACCGATCCGCCTGATCAAGCTCCGATCTTGAACGACGACGAAGGGATTGTCCGCCCGCTCCAGTATCCAGGGCTTGCCCAGAAGGAGTTGCATCAGCAGCTGGGAAGAGAGGACCGAGCGATGCGTATGGTCGCCATATTGCGGCACGCGGCCTAATGGGCTCTGCCCATTGGGGAATCGGGCGATGACATGGCCGCCTACCTTCAATAACCGCGATAATGACTCAAATACCTCGACAATCTCGTCGAATGTCATGTGCTCGAGAACGTCGAAGGCAGCGACGAGGTCAAACTGCCCGGCGCTCTCCGCCGTCGCGTCTGAAAGGTCCGGGCGATAGACGTGAATTCCGCACCGCCGTGCGCTTGCGGCGGCTTCGTCCAGGAGCTCGGTTCCACTCACAGTCGCGCCTCGATCGCTCGCAAAGCGAAGGAAGTTGCCGTTCCCAAAGCCAATCTCCAGCACGCGCGCGCCCTCAACGGGGACGTTTCGAAGTTCGCCCGCGAAATAGCTTGCCTCGTGCGGGGTGCAAACCAGAAAGTCTCGCGAATCCCACCGTTTCCATTTTGAATAGTGCTCGTAATCTCCCGCATGCATCGCTTCGCCTTCGCCTGGTGCCCGACGCCCGGAGCCGCGGCACAGATCTATGTCACAACAATTTACCTAAGTCCTCCCGTAGGGATGGAGTCCGATGAAAATTGACGCGGAGCCGACGCGACTGCATTATATTACCACAGGTCGCCGATTGTTTGGCTGCCCCTTTTCCTTTCGACGAGAGTGATGGATCGGGGTGAGCCGTCCATAACATAGTCGCATGGAGCAACCCGCCCGGTGCCAAACATCCTTCTCGCGTCAGCTCCGTTGCGCCGTCTTGCCTGGCGATCGGGTCGGTGGCTCTACAGGCTTGCACGCGGTGAAGTATCGAACGACATGGCCACCAACGGGGAGGCCTATGTTCAATCCAGCGTATTGTCGAACACCACGCTGTCGAGCGGCGCTCTCACGGTCTTCGACGTGGGCGCAAACATAGGCGAATGGACCCGATCCTTCCTCGAACAACTTCCGGAGATGCGCCTACGCACAACACGCATCTTCCTCTTTGAACCGGTCCCCAGCACCTACGCGCGCCTTCGCGCAAACCTCGACGGTATTGCACCAAATACCCTCGCGCGCGCTTTCAAGCTTGCGGTCTCGGATGCGGCCGGGAGCACGGAGATGGCGGTGTTCAGCGAAGAAGGCGGCACAAATTCCCTGGAGTTCGACGCGACCACCTCCGCGCAAGTCGTGAAGGTCGAGAGGGTAGATCTTACGACATTCTGCGAGACCCACAATGTCCAGCACATACATCTTCTCAAATGCGACACCGAAGGGCACGACTCACTTGTGCTCAAGGGAGCGCTTGGTCTGCTCCGGGCCGGGAGGATCGACATTGCTCAGTTCGAATACAACCACCGCTGGATCCATGCACGCGCCTTTCTGAAGGATGTCTTCGACCTCGTCGTCGGTCTACCCTACAACATTGCGCGGGTCTGCCCCCATCACATCGAGATTTTCGAAGCGTGGCACCCGGAGATGGAGCGCTTCTTCGAAGGCAATTACCTTCTGGTGCGTGAACCGTCTCTCAAATGGTTCGATGCGCGCCTAGGCCGGTTCGACGCGTCGAATACCTATGCGTGATTTTGGATGCTTGGAGAACGCCACAGTCGACAGTAGCGCACGCGTCATCTGCGAACCGGCTATCGACTTCGAGCCGCCCGCTCTCTCGGGACGCGGCGGTCGTCCAACCATGCGTCGTTCATTTCACGGCTGTCACACACAGAAAGCCGCCGCGCCGGTTCGCGGCGCGTCTCAGCCTATCCCCTGGGAATAAACGCAATACCGCTTTTCGAAGGAGACGCGGAAGCGGCACGGCATCAACGTCCTGCCCGTAGGTCACCGCGGAGACTTCAGAGAAAAAGATATTGAAGATGTCCATCAATATGTCCGCGGAGTAATATCTGGCCATATAACCATCTGATCGTCGCCATAAGCAACTATCAAGCGTCTTTCCGCGCCAAAAGCCAAGCAGATAATCCCTGACAATTGTCGTGTAAGCTGGCATTCCATCCAAATTGTAGACCATCACTATTGCCTCCCCGCCTGGAACAAGCAGCCGGTGCATTTCCTTAATAATCATTCCGGTCCGCGCGGAATGATGTATGACGCCCCAGGACCAAATGAAATCGAACGATTCATCGGGAAATCCGGTCGCACACGCGTCACGCTCCTGAACGTTTGCTTCAAGTCCTTTAAGCTGCAGGCGTCGCCGCGTAGCCTCTACGCTGGTTGGGGACAAATCAATTGCTTCCACCCGGGCGCCGGCTCGCGCCAGCAATTCTGTGTGAAGCCCCATTCCACAACCAATCTCAAGGATGGATTTACCTCTTAATTTGTCAAAGGGAATAATTCTATCAAACGGAGACACGTCATGTGCGAACAACCGCGCTCCATAAATGAATCGTTTGTCGGCCTGCTCAAACCACTCTTTGGAGAACCGCTCGTGCCCGAACTTGTCGCTCCAATCGTACGACATCGTCTGCGAAGTCCACCACTGCTTGTTTCCGGCCTGGACGCTCGCAAGCTCCTGAGCCTTCGCTCGCTTTTCGTCGTAAGACATGAACCGTGGCGATCCGGACAATTGCTTGTCTCCGGCCTGAAGCGCAGTAAGCTCTTGATCTTTCATCCGTTTGTGTTCTGGATCCATCGCACTCCCCACATCGAAGCTTCCGTCCCCGACACGACTATGCATTTCCCCAAGCCAATCCGCAGTGGCTTGGTCAAATCTTCTCTGAAAGGCAGAAAACCTGAACCAAGCTCTCCATCGCTTGAGGCCAGACCGCCCGAGTGCCGCGGCGTCATCGCGGTTCCTGAGAAGATGAATGATCCGATCTGTAATGTCCGACTTCCTGTTCCTGGCCAGGTTATACCCGGTCACGCAATCTATGTTGATTTCTTCCGAGGCGTCGTTCGTCGATGCTATGATCGGCTTTCCGTAACGCATGGCCTCCACAAAGACCAGGCCAAAGCCTTCAACTTCACTCAACCCCAAGGAACTGCGCGCTCAGTGTCGCTGGCCGCCTCATGCCCCGTCTTCCGGACCAGTAAGTATCCCCCGGCAGAGCCGGGGGCTTTAGGATATGGGCCGCTCAAAGCGGCCTAGCAGGGTCGCTGACGCGGCCCTAAATTTCTGGAGCCACCTACTGGTGGCGTCTCAACGCCATAGGTTGAGCTGCTCCAAGCGGGTGTCCTCCTTTTCCTGGTTGCGGATGTATTCCCGTATTGCTGCTTCGTCACGCCCAATGGTCGAGACAAAATATCCCCTGGCCCAAAAATGCTGCCCCACGAAGTTGCGTTTGCGTTCGCCATAAACGCGCGCCAAGTGGATCGCGCTCTTGCCTTTGATAAAACCCACCACCTGCGACACTGCATATTTGGGTGGGATCGAAATCATCATATGCACATGATCCGGCATCAGATGGCCCTCCTCAATCAGGCACTCCTTCTGCCTGGCCAATGTCCGGAAGACCTCCCCAAGATGCTCCCGCAATTGTCCATACAGGGCCTTCCTTCGGCCCTTGGGAATGAAGATCACGTGATATTTGCACTCCCATTTCGAGTGGCTTAGGCCCCCATACTCGTCCATCGTTGAGTTTCCTCCCGTGCGCGTGGCTGCTCACGACTGGAAATTCCTCGATCCCCGGAAACGTCAAACTTCTACTGCCACCCCGGCAGAGCCGGGGGTCTCCCGCCTACGCTAGTGGATTAAATCTGACATTTGAGTCCCATTTGGGATTCCCTGGTGGCGTTGGGTGTGCGAGTCTGACGCATGCGCACCGGTATTTCCATCACTGTCTCGTCCGCTGATGGCCGCCGCCTCACGGCCCTGATCGAGGACCGTAATACGCCGCAGAAACATGTTTGGCGCGCTCAAATCGTGCTGCTCAGCGGCGACGGTCTGGGCACGAACGCGATCATGCGCCAGACGGCCAAATCCAAGACCTGTGTCTGGCGCTGGCAGGCGCGCTTCATGGAGGAAGGCGTCGACGGCCTCCTTCGCGACAAGACGCGGCCCGCCCGCGTCGAGCCCCTGGGGGATGAGATCACCGCTTGGATCGTGGCGCGGACGCTCGAAGATCCGCCTTGCGAGGCGACGCACTGGACCGGCGCGATGATGGCCGAGGAGGCCGGTGTTTCCGTCAGCGCCGTTCAACGCATCTGGCGCGCCCATGGCCTCGCCCCGCACCGGATACGCCTGTTCAAGCTCTCCAACGATCCCAATTTCATCGACAAGCTGCGTGATGTCGTTGGCCTCTATGTGAACCCGCCGGCGCACGCTATCGTGTTGTCGATCGACGAGAAGAGCCAGATTCAGGCGCTCGATCGCACGCAACCGGGACTGCCCATGAAAAAGGGGCGCGCCGGAACCATGACGCATGATTACAAGCGCAATGGAACAACGACACTCTTCGCCGCGCCCAACGTTCTCGACGGCAAGGTCATCAGCCGCAACATGCAGCGCCATCGTCATCAGGAGTTCATCCGCTTCCTCAACACCGTCGAAGCACAGGTTCCGGTCGGCAAGGTCATCCATGCGGTTGTCGACAATTACGCCACCCACAAACACCCGAAAGTCCGCCGCTGGCTGGCAACCCATCCACGCTGGACCTTCCACTTCACGCCCACATCCTGCTCCTGGCTCAACGCCGTCGAAGGCTTCTTCGCCAAGCTGACCAAACGGCGACTGAAGCGCGGCGTCTTTCGATCCCTCGTCGATCTGCAAGCCGCAATCAATCGCCTCGTCGACGAGCACAACCGTGCCCCCAAGCCCTTCACTTGGACAGCCGATCCAAACAAAATCATCGCAGCCGTCAAAAGAGGGCACCAAATGTTAGATTCTGCCCACTAGACTAGTTGCGTCTCACCAGTTTCTGGTCGCCATAACACCGGGCCGAGAGCTGGCGTGGATGGACTCGATCAGCGTTGCCGTGCGACGAGCGGGCGCGAGGCGACCTTGAGCCTTATTCCTACGGCAGTCCTCTCCTTCGTCAAGGCGCACTTGATAGGCCGGGCGCCTTTGGAGGAAGGTGCCGCGCCGTGCCGCCGCCGCTCCGTGCCACCCGCCACGCGCCCGCCCGTCCCGCCTCGACTCCGTGGCGGACGAGGGCTTTGTCGAGCGACGACGAAGCCTCCCGTTGGGCGGGCCGGGAAACAGCTTGCGCCGCAGCCGACTGGCCGCTGGGGCAAGGCGGGCGTCGATTGACTCGGAAAGATCCCTAGCCAATAAAAGTCCGAGCAGATCGGTTTGTAACTGGACGTAAGCGCGTGTGCGGCATCGTTGGCATCGCCTCCCATCATCCGATCGATCAATGCGCGCTCGACGCGGCCGTCGACTGTCTTCGCCATCGTGGACCCGACGGCAATGGTATCTATGTGGGGCACGCGGGGCGCGTAGGATTAGGACACACCCGGCTTGCCATCATCGATCTAACCCCCGGCGGGCATCAACCGATGCATAGCCAGGATGGTCAAGTCGTGCTTACCTTCAATGGCGAGATATACAATTATCTGGAATTGCGTGCGGAACTGGCGGATCGCGGATATCGCTTCAAAAGCCTTTCCGACACCGAAGTTCTTCTTGCCGGGTTCCTGTTGGATGGACCCAAGATCCTCGAGAGATTAAACGGAATCTTCGCGTTCGCGATTTATGACTGCCGCAGCAATGAGCTGTTTCTTGCGCGTGACCAGATGGGCATTAAGCCTCTCTACTATGCGGAAACGCCGGACGGCTTTGTGTTCGCAAGCGAGATCAAGGCCCTCCTCAAGCTGGTGCCGCTCGATCGGAGCCTAGATCTGTCCGCGATGCGCCGCTATCTCACATTCCTTTGGTGCCCCGGCGAGCAAACGCCGATGAAGCATGTCAAGAAGCTTTCGCCTGGATCGGCACTGACGGTCCGCGATGATGGTACGGTCGTGCAGAGATGGACCTATTGGGAACCTCCGCAATATGCGCCACGGCAAGGCTGGAACCCAAGCGACTGTGCAGTCGAATTGAACGAGCTTCTCGGTCAATGTGTTCGCCGACAGATGATCTCGGACGCACCTCTCGGCGCGTTCTTGTCCGGTGGCATCGACTCAAGCTCAATCATTGCCGCAGCTCGCCGGCAGAATCCGGATATCCAGTGCTTCACCGTCGATCTCGCGGGTGGCGCGGAGCAGGGCACTGCCAACGATCTGCCCTATGCCCGGGCCGTCGCAGCGGATCTCGGTGTGTCGCTCTCCGAAGTACGCGTCGATGCGGCAGCGATGTGCGATCGGGTTGTCGACATGGTCGAGATCCTTGACGAACCGCTCGCCGATCCAGCCTGCCTTAACGTTCTCTTCATCAGCGAGCTCGCACGCAGCCATGGTATCAAGGTGTTGTTATCCGGCGCAGGAGGCGATGACCTGTTCACTGGCTATCGTCGACATACGTTGCTGTCGTTTGACCCTCTGTGGTCGGTTCTCCCGGTGGGAGTCAGGCGGCGGCTCGCAACTCTTGCCGCGAACCGAGACTGTCGAGGCGGCTTCAATCGACGGCTTGCGCGGCTGCTCGCGGTGGTGTCGGAGAACGGTGATCGGCGCATCACGGCGAATTTCATGTGGGGCGCGGCCGGGAGCGTCGACAATCTGCTTGCACCCGAAGTCAGGGCCGCGCTGGCGGATGATGATGTGGAGGCCCCACTCGCCAAGATGATTGCGGATGCGCCCTCGCTGCCTACGATTGAGAAGTGCCTGAAGCTCGAAAAGCGCTTTTTCCTCGCCGATCACAATCTGATCTACACCGACAAGATGGCGATGGCGGCAGGAGTCGAGGTGCGCGTTCCGTTCCTTGATCTGGATCTGCTTGAGTTCGCCGCGACGGTGCCTTCAATATGGAAGCACCGGTTCATGCGGCCGAAGTGGATTTTGAAGGAGTCGCAGAGACCGGTTCTTCCCGCCAACGTCATCGATCGCCCAAAAACCGGCTTTGGAGCCCCGCTACGCCGTTGGATGAAAGGCGAAATGCAGAACTTGGTTGAAGACTTGCTGTCCCCGGCGGTGATATCCCGACGTGGGCTTTTCGATGGGGCAGCCGTGCAGGAGATGCTGGCCAAGGATCGTCGGGGCGAAACAGACGCATCCTATACGCTGTTCTCCTTGATGTGCATCGAATTGTGGTGCCGGCGTTTTGTCGATGCGCCGCCGCCGCCGGTCGCGCGCGCAGAGACGATGCGATCGCGCATCTGATCGATGAAGAGGTAATCTCAGGCTTGGATGTCCGTGGTCAGGTAAAGCGAGTAAGTATCCCCGGCAGAGCCGGGGGCTTTAGGGTATGGGCCGCTCAAAGCGGCCTAGCGGGGTCGCTGACGCGGCCCCAAATTACGCTAGCCATCCCCGGCCGAAGTCGCTACCGCTCCGCTCGAGCCTGAAAAGTCGCCGGTCATGACGTAACTTGGAGTGAAGTTGCGGCTATTGGCACAATACATTATTCCTGATGTCAGCGTGGGTGATACAATCGGAACATAGGTGCCGTCGCGCAGCTTGAAGTTGTTCTGCAGAATGGCCTTGATCGTATTCCCAATTCGATCGGATACGAAGAACGCACTTCCTGTGGCGGCATCCAAGAGCACATCACCGGGGAGAGGCCCTTGGAAAGCGAAGATGCCATCCGCCCGGTCGGCAATCGAGAACGTCAGCATCTTGCCCGAGAGGAATTGCGAGCGGAGCCAGCTCTTATCCAGCTCGGTAATTGGGCTGGGTACCCAAACGCCCCCTCCGTCGGAGCTATCGGCCTCAACACCACGTTCCGCGTAAATCGAAGCGGGGCTAGATCTCGACGCGGCCTGCTCCGGACCCGGAAACTCCCCATCAACCGAAACCCCGCTATCTCCATTGTAACGTGCAGACTGGCCTCTGAACCGCCCGTTCAGCCCCCTGCTGCCGAGAGCCTTCATGACCAAGCCCCCGCAAAGGCTATTGTGGGCGACTCGCAGATATGGGCTGTCTCTTGCATCCGCCGGCCGAAATTCCGTCCCATTGATCTCCAATTCGGCACAAGGCAGATCCAGCACCGCCACACTGCGAAAATTCCTGAGCTGGCCGCCATCGAATCTCACATTGACCCCCAGGCTCGCGGAATCGAGCATCTTCGCCGGGACGCCTCGGGCATCATTTTGGGAGGTGAAGTCGAACCGGCCTTCTCGAAAAAAAAGACCGCCTGCCGAAGATGTCCCTGCGGCGATATCCCCGAGCCGCCATAGACCGGTCGCGTGCAAGTTGACGAACTCCAGTTGGTCGAAGCAATTGCCAGATGCAAGGCTAAATATATTTAAGCAGTCGAATAATGAAATATTCAGTATCGAACCACCATATGCGCCCAATTTCGTTCCGTACATGTCGTTCGTGAGAAAACAAAACGCCCTCTTCACAGAAACGTCTTCAATCGACACTTTTCGTGATTGCGTATTGCCGATCGAGATTCCATATTTACAATGTTCAATAACGACTCTGTGAAGCTTCGCGCAGGCGCCTTTGCTGTGCGCCGTGCAAGGCTGGTTAGCCAAGGCCACGACGAAGCCTCCAATCCAGGCGTCTCCAATCAAAGTGTCCGAGGAGGGCGTCTTCCCGTACTGCGCCACATTATCAAGAAAGCTCGGGTAAGCCACATCGGGATAGGACGTTCCCGGCCGCGCGCCAGCATAGGGATCGATGGCAAAGGCAGCGTACGGTGCGTATCGAGTGTCGGCTCTGTCATCGAGCGATGGATCAACCCAGTTCGAGCCGAGCGTATCGTCGATCGAGGCGCGCCCAACCGCTCCCATGTGATTGTCGACAAGATAGGCAAAATTCCGACCCTTGAGCCCGACTCCCTTCCATCGAACCGAGCGGCCTCCCTGGATCGCGACGCCCGGTGCGTTCGAGAAATCGCACAGTATGATGGGTCCGCTAAAGGAGTTCTCGCCATCGCCCGCTATGCCGGGGCCTCGAACGCGAGCGCAGGTGGGAGCCCCAACTCCGTAGCCGAGGTGCAGGGATTTCGTGATGCGGTAAGTTTTGACCTGACGAAAGCAGACCTCACTCGCGATGTGGAAGTAGATGTGAGCATCAAGCGCGTCCTGGATCGCCTGCCAGTCGTCGGTTCCGGTCCAGGCGGCAATGTCGGCGTCGCCTTTCGCTCCAACCATTTCGGGGGTCAGAACGTTGTCGGCCCATGACCACCAGCCGCCATTCTTGCTGTCGATCGAACCGCTCGGCAAATAACGATCCACCGAGCGAAATCGGAGAGCATGCAAAGGTTGCGAAGAGACGCGCACATAGAGAGCTCCCCCACCATCACCCGCGCTGTAGTATCCGGCTATTCGGCAATGAATCACGCTCGATGGTATCGCCGCGGCAGCGGCGGAACCGATCGTGGCAAAGCGAGAGAAGTCAACGACTGGATGGGCCGAATCGACATTGGCACGCGTTGCGGTCGTGACCTGTTCCGAAGCCACAGTTGCCATTGCCATGGCGGCCAAGCCTTTGAGCGACGCGCGCCTCGAAATATGTCCTAAGTGGATCCTTTTCATGTCTTTCAACACCCTTCGATGCTGCCCGCGCTGGTCCGGTCATGGGCTTCGAGCCTTATCGCGCTGGACGTCCGCTCACTCCGTGTCATTTCGTCATATTGGAGGCCAACGGCCATTTGCGTCTTGTCTCCTTGATCAAAGCGCAATGGCGCAGTGTATCTGAGGCGTCAAATTATTAGAATTTGAAAATCCGGGGCTTTGACCCAGCGGAAGACAACGGCATCGAGAATCTCCACGGTCCGTCTGAACACATCCGGCGCGCCTTTTGGCGGGAGAGCGAAACTACTTGTGCATTAATGCGAGCACATCTTGACAATCCCCGGTCGCGGGGGTCAGCTCAACGTCCTCAAGTACTGGGGGGACTCAATGCGAGTGTCAAGATCTATATTCGGCATTGTTCTGGCCGTCGCCGCGGGGCCAGCGGTCGTTGCCGTTGTCCTGCTCGCCGCCGCCCTATGGGTGCTTGTTGCGGCAATCGGATTTTTCGTCGCAGTCGCTGTGGGTCTTTACGTGGTGTGGCATTTGGGCACCTATTCGGGTCTTCCTCCTTTCATCACGCGATGGAAGCAGGAAGTTCGAGAATCCGAGGACGTTGGGCTCGAAGCGAGATCACGTCCGAGGCCCTCTCACGATGAGAGCCCAGGCGCGGTGCCCGCACGAAGTTGCGTCTCGCGCGCCGCGGTGACGATGCCGGTCGAGGCGAGATGATCAGGACCGGTCGTCGCGCTCGGCGAAGGTCCGTTGACCTTCATGCGGGGCTCAGAAATCCGGAAAGAGCTGCCGCATCCGGCCCGGGTTCGAGCAACAACCGGCAAGTCAAGAGTCCCTAGAATGGCATCGGTTCCAGCGCTCCTCGATGGGCACTCCGACGATGCAGCGGTGCGCAGCTACGTCGCCTGAGCGTTGGCCGGCCCTGGTTGAACGAAGATTTCCAATCGTTTCCCAGCGACCGTAAGGCCTGGATATCCACTGGTGAGAAGCAACTCAAATCGAAATGCCAAGCTGACCGCCGCGCAAATCGGAAGTTGCTTCAATGAGGACGAGGGCACCCACTGATGCGGAGTTGGTTCGTGGCATATTCACCGCCTCCCGCGTCCCCGATCATTGGGGGGCGCCACGACCCTGATCCACTGCTCTGACGGGCAATTCCCTCGATCCCATCTCAGCGCCACTTCTCGCGAGGTACAGCGACGGTATCCCAAACAGGGGACTCAAGCACAACGGGGTTGTCTGCGTGTCCGTCGGATAGGAGATAATTGAGATCCTTGAAGAACGCTGCCATTTGAGGCCACAGGTCCTTTGGGCCCTCAACCAGGATTACAGGCTTGTGTTTGGCGATGGTCTCGTGACCACCCTCGAGCACCTTCATCTCGGCTCCTTCGACATCAATCTTGAGAACGTCCGGAGGCTGTCGCGATTTCGCGATGGTATCTATCCGAAAAGTCCCAACGGATCGCTTCTCCGATGTCTCGAACAAGTCGTCGTGCCACGGGGCGACACCGTCCAGTTTGTTCATGGACCGTCCGTGGCTTGCTATCAGGAAATCCGCTGTTCCATCGGTGTCCGATAGTGCGAACGAGAATACGGTAATAGGCAGCGCACGATTCCTAGGACGCCGCATGCCGCGAATGAGATTGCGAGCCAATTCGACATCAGGTTCAAACGTATAGACGCGGCCTTGGCGTGCTTTCAGCGCTGCTGGAAATGAGAAAAGACCCATATTGCCCCCGACATCCCAAATGACCGAGCTCCGCTCAACCCAGCGTGCAATGAACCTTTGATGCACTGGATCGATCGGCACTCCGCGTGGGCTCAATACGCTAAGTTGCGCGCCTGGAGACACGTAAGCCTCGAAGGCTCCATCTGACGTATGGACACGGCGGACGAAAGATGTCGTGTTGAAGACTCGGTACGCCGCTCGACGCCAAGCCGGCGCGAATCGACCCATTCTCGGTGTCGGTTCAACATTCATGAGAGCGGTCCCTGTCGCAGAACACCTCGAGGGCGCGGCCAGACATCATGCCCTCGAAGATACAGATAGCACCCGCAGCAGGACGCCCGCCCTGGCCCTCTAGATCCTGATCGTCGGCCGATACCTGCGCGTGTCCGAGACTATCTCCCATCGTCTCTCAACCGATCGTTTTGTGGGCGACACGCAGAACGCCCCTGCCAGCCCTGAAACCCATCTCTAAAATACGTCTCCAAATAGGGGCGTGTCCAGCAATGATTGGACGATCCGCAAACGTAAGTCGCGCCACCTCGCCAGGCTCGGGAAGGGTCAGCGGCCAGTGGCAACACGGTTCTGACGCAATTCCGATGACGTGGGTAAGATGTCTCCGACGAGTTGAGCGCCGGGTGAATGAACTTTTGCCCGTTCGTACACGCGATGGGGTGGAGTTCGAGCTCATCGAGCACATGAAAGCTCATAGATTTGTCGTCCTCCCAAAAGGCCGCGTCATCGAACGGACATTCGCCTCCATTAGCCGCCGCCTGGCGTGACTTCGAGCTCCAGGCCCGCACTTTCTTTACCCCCGTGAACCTTGCCACGATCGGCCTCACACTCCAAAGCTTGAACCTAACAAACACTTCCGGGTGATCCCTTGTTCTTGGACCGACTTTGAGAGACGCCACGGGTAAGCAGGTGGTGCTTGCCAAAATTCGGGAGACCTTCGAGGATGTCGCTGGTGGGCGCTCTCTCTTCGTGGCGATATTCATGCCAACAACCTGCTGCCCATCGATGACCGGGCTGGAATGTCACACAATCAATCCACCCAAACGACGCCAACACGCGCTCACCAGCTCGTCAGCTCATCGGAGCGCCCTCTAGACCAAAGAGTCCAAACGTGTTCTATTTCTTCTCGAAGCTGCCTTGGCTACTCTTTGGCGCGCCGATAGACGCGCTCTTTTCATTTACTGTGATAACAACTCTTTATGCTGCGCTAGGCGCCTCGCGTCGCGCCGGATTATTGGCGGCAATCGGAATTCTGGGCTTTTTTGTTGCGAGCTTCACTCCGGCTGGTTACTGGCTAATGCTCCCTTTGGAGAACCGGTTCCCGCGCTGGCAAATCGGTCCAGAAATCCCTGACGGAATCATTGCTCTAGGAGGAGATGCTCTAGGAGAGGAGAGTGCGCGTGTAACTGCACTGGTGGAACTAGGTCGACGCTTTCCCAAATCGCGACTATTCCTAATCGCAGGGGGTCAGGCGGATGAATTGCGGGCGGAAATCATTTCCCTGGGCGGCGATCCAGGGCGACTTGTCACAGAAGGGGAATCACGAAACACGTCTGAAAATGCAATCAATGCAGCAAGAATCATAAAACCCCAACCGGATCAGCGTTGGATACTGATAACAACTAGTTGGCATATGCCAAGAGCCGTAGGATGTTTTCGTGCCTCCGGATTTGACGTAAATGCATATCCAGTAGACTTTAGAGCAAACTACAACGCGCGGGACGATGCTCTCAAAGTATTCCCTGGTTCTGACTCGTCCACATATTTCAATTTAGCGGTTAAGGAATGGATCGGCTTGGTTGCCTATCGCTTGGCAGGCAAGACCCACGAATTTTTTCCAGCGCCCTAGGCGGTCGAACAAATCGCCCTGGATCGAAATCAACTGAGGCGGGTCCATTGCCCTCGCCTAGCTGGCGCGAAAGCTCACACCCTTGCAAGGTCGCGCCGGGCACGATCCGAGGGGGCGAGAGCACGGCCAAGGGCTACTACCGAAGCGCGTTTCTAGCTGCTTTCTCCAGATACCAGTCTCAAAATCCCATCCCTCGTATCCCTCCGGTAAAAACCGTCTGGACGTCGGCCGATCGGTTCCCGAATGGTCGGCACCGAGTGTTGACACGATGATCGTGTCCACGAAGCCGATAGTGGACACGATCGCTCATGTTAATTTCGGAGGGAGAGGGAGCCTTTGGGGCGAGGTGATCGCCGGCGACGGCGGCAGTGGTCGGCGGAGGACAAGCGGCGGATCGTTACGGAGACGTTCCAGCCGGGAGCTTCGGTATTGATCGTCGCCCGGCCTCATGACCTGAGCGCCAACATGCTGTTCACCTGGGGCCGTGAAACCAATACCGCGACTGCGAGCGCTATCGACGGCTCGGTGACATTCGCGCCGGCTGCAATCACCGCCGAACCGGCCTCGATGCCGTCGCCGGCCTCTCCGGGTGCCGGCGCGGCGAGCCGGATTGAGATCGTGCTCGCCAATGGCGACCCTGTGATTGATGCGGCGGCGCCGGCGCTGGTCAAGGTCTGTCGCGGCGATGATCCCCGTTCCGAGCGGGGCGCGGGTGTGGCTGGCGGTCGGCCACCGACATGCGCCGGGGAATCAATGGGTTGCCGCCGAAGGGAAGAAGCGATCAAGCGCGATCCCATGTTGAGGATCTGTACGTCATCAGAGGTAGTACACCTGCCCGAATGAGCATTTGAACGGAACCGATGCAGATCTCCAAGCGGCTGGCCGTTTTGTCCACGCTGATCGTCTCGCTCTTGTGAGACGTCGGATCGAACGGCTGGATCCCCCAGCCTCTCCCGAAGCTCACGAACACGCACCGTCTTCCAGGATTTCCCATCGGAAGGCTTCCAGCGCATTCGGTTCATCGTCACGCCGACCTCCCGGTCAGGCCATTGGCCACCGAGCGTGCAGATCACCGCCACAGTGCGTATTCCGACGAAGCCGGCCGGGGATTCCGATCTGAAGCCGGTCGCTGTTCCGACGTGAAGCCGGCCACCATTCCGATCTGAAGGCGGCCGGGAGCGACGGCGTTCCCGCGGGTCGTGGTGAATGATCAGCATCGGGACGGATTTGGTCAAGGGGCCTGGCTGGCAGGATTCCGACACCGTAGTGCGAGGCCATCATCGCGTAGCTGCGATTGAGCTCCGGATCGTAGAACGAAGCTCTGTGGACCCCGGACTTCAAATTGTCAGGAACGACGACGCGCGGCACGCCGCCGAGGAAGCGGAACAAGCGCACGTGAGCGCCGATCCAGTCGGGCGGCCGCTTGGGTCCAGGTCCCCTCGGCATAGGTGAGGCTCGAGGCGCCGAGCACCGCGACGAAGAGCTCGGCCTCGCGCACCACGCCGGTGGCAGGATCGACGATTGGCACTTTCTTGCCCGAGTAGTCAACGAACACCTTGTCGCCGGCTGCATGATGTTGGCGCATCACCGGCGAGAGACGCCGCTCGAACTCGCGGAACAGATCGCAGAAGCGCGAGTAGCCGTAGCTGTCCGGGTGAACATCCCGGTACTCCTCCCAGAGCACCGTAAGGTTGACGCCCGGCCGCTTCGCCTCGCGCGCGAGCAAGGCCCAATCCGGTTCAACCCGCCGATGCAAGCCGGGCCGTGCCCCGGCCCGCGCGAAGAGGCACTGCTCGAGAACGGCGTCGGTGATCTCGACCCCCAGCGGCCAGGCAAGGCCGGCAGCCTTTGCTCGCTTCAGGTTGTCCTGAACGGTCGATCGCGCGACGCCGAGCGTTCGCCCGATCTCGCGCGCGCTCACCCCATCTCGGGCAAGACGCAGCATCTGTCGTAGTTGGCGCATGGTCAGCTCTCTCCCGGCCGACATCCCGTTCTCCACGTGACTGGTCGAGGTGGGGAATGCCGCAGTTGCTGACCCGCTGGGAACGGCGCCGCCGAAATCGGCTACAGGGTGGCCGGCTTCATCTCGGAATGGTGGCCGGGATCAAATCGGAATGAAGAGGGTTCTGTTTGATCCCGCGGGTTGGCGAGGATGGTTGAGCGCACGCGCAGTGCGGGATTGAACAGAAGCCTTGTTGAACGAAGCCGCGGGCCGGTGAGCCGGTCTATGGGTTTTGTTCGCCAGCGGCGCCGTGGTGGGCTTTGCGCCACTGCGGCGCGACGGGCCGTCGATCGTCGATCGGAGGATATTGGACTGCCGAAATCGAGATGAGTCCGGCCAGTGAAGGGGCGGAGCCGGACGCGTGGGGCGTTGCGCTGTTTTTCGCCGTGTTGTGCGGCGCGATGGGCCATGGAGCCGCATCGTCGCCGGTGGCCCGCGGCGTTGGGAGAGAGCCTGACATCGTGTTTTCCAGGCGAAGGGTTCATGAGCTGTCCCATAGGGGCTTGACGCCGCCGGCGCGAGAGAAGCGGCCCAGCGTGACCATTCGACCGCCGCAGCACGAACAGAGATCGAGCGAGCGGCCGGTCAGTTGTTGATACCGCTCGCGATAGTCCGCCGGCGGGGGCGTTGGCTCGGGGCTCGGGGCCGCCAACAAGCGCCGGCATAGGGCCAGCTTGGCGGCGCGCTGGCCATTGGCCAGGTAGCCGTAGACGCGGATGCGGTGGAAGTTTTTGGGCAGGACGTGAAGCAAGAAGCGGCGGATGAACTCGTCGGCGGTGAGCGTCATCACTTTGAGCTTGTCGTGACGACGATAGTCTTTCCAGCGGAAGCTGACCTGGCCGTCGGACAGGCTGACGAGCCGGCTGTTGGCGATGGCGACGCGATGGGTGTAGCGGCCAAGATAGTTGAGGACTTGTCCTGGCCCTCCGAAGGGGCGCTTGGCGTAGACGACCCACGGGAGTGCACGCTGTTTGGCCAGGTGTTTGCGGAAGGCGGCGGGCTCAGCCAGAGGCTGAAGGGCGCCGAAGAAGTCCAGATGGCCGGCGTCGAAGGCGTCTTGTAACTGCTCCAGGAACAGCCGCCAGAACAGACGCGACAGGACCTTCACCGGCAGGAAGAAGCCGGGGCGACAGGCTACCCAGCGCTCCCCGTCCAAAGTCAGACCGCCCCCCGGCACAATGGCGTGGATGTGGGGATGACGCTGCAGGGTCTGGCCCCAGGTGTGGAGCACCGCGAGCATCCCGACCTCGGCGCCCAGATGCTTGGGATCGGCGGCGATGATGCGCACAGTCCCGGCCGCGGCTCGGAACAAGATCGCGTAGACGACCGTATTGTTCTGGAAGGCGATCTCGGCGATCGGGCTGGGCACGGTGAAGACAAGGTGGAAGTACTCGACCGGCAAGAGTTCCGCCTGCCGATCCGCCAACCACTGAGCGCGGGCCAAGCCCTGGCATTTTGGACAATGCCGGTCACGGCAGGAGTTGTAGGCCACGCGAACTTGCCCGCAGCCGTCGCACTGCTCGACGTGGCCACCCAGAGCCGCCGATCTGCAGGCTTCCACCGCGCCCATCACTCTGAGCTGGCCAAGGCTCAGATGACCAGCGTGGGCGGCACGGTAAGCCGGTCCGTGGCGGCGGAAGACATCCGCCACCTCCAGCGCGCCGCGCATGTGGCGCGCTCAGATCGGCGGCGGCGTCACGTTCAACTGCAAACGGTCGAGCGGGCTGGCGGTGGCGGCGATGACCGGGGCGGCCACTCGCGTATAGATGGCTGTGGTCTCCATCCGGCGGTGACCAAGCAACACCTGGATAATGCGGATGTCGGTTCCGCCTTCGAGCAGATGGGTGGCAAAGGAGTGCCGCAGGGTATGAACGGTGACGACCTTGTCGAGACCAGCCCCACGCGTCGCAATGCGGCAGGCCGCCTGCAACGCCGCCTTGCTGACCGGCTGATGAGGCTCCCTGCCGGGGAATAGCCAGCGCCCTGGCTTGGCCAGCCGCCAGTAGGCTCGCAAGACCTTCAACAGGTTGGGCGAGAGCATGACGTAGCGGTCCTTGGCTCCCTTGCCATGCTCCACCCGGATCAGCATGCGGCTGCTGTCGATATCGCTGATCTTACTCACCAGTCGGTAATATAGGCGACAGCTGGGGCCTTGAAGAATGATCGGATGAGCCCGGGCGTTGTCCTGAGTGCTGCAAGTTGGGTTTCGATTTTGCCTCGTAGTGTTTCGCTTTTGCGCAGTGGTGTCCTGGCAACGCCGGTGCGCTTCATATGGCTCCAGACAAGTTCATCAGGGTTCAACTCGGGCGCATAACCGGGAAGGAAGTGTAGCGTCAGCAGCCCATTGGTCGACGCAACATAGGCTTTTGCCAGCGTCGTCTTGTGCGCCGGGAGGCCGTCTACCACCAGATGCACCGGCTTCGTGCGGTGCCGCATCATTCGCCGCAGCAGATCAACAAACAGCTCCGCGTTGAGGCCGCCTTGATAAGTGCAATACCAGAAAGCGCCTTTCGAATTCACGGCCGATGCCGCACTGATCGATTGCCGTTGACCGGGGCGCTCGACAACAGGTGTTTGCCCTTTCACACCCCAAGTCTTGCCGTGCACAGTGTCCGCACGAAACCCGGACTCATCCCAGAAATAGATCTCGCCCCCTGACGCTTTCGCCTGCCGCGCAATGGCGGGAAAGGTTTCGCGCTGCCATCTCTCGATGGCTTCCGGATCGCGCTGGTAGGCGCGCTGCAACGGCTTTTGCGGTGTCAACCCGAGTTTGGCGAGCAATTCGCCCACGGCGGTCACACCAAGGCGAATGTCAAACTTGCGCTCGATCAGGCTGGCCACTATCGACCGCGTCCACAGGCCGAAATCCAGTCCATACTGGCGAGGGTCGCGGCCATTGATCCAGCGATAAACCTGCCGCTCCTGATGAGGGGACAAAGTGCGCGGCCGCCCACTCGCCGGCCGAGACAGCAGCGCTTTCAGGCCAATCCCCGGTGTCGCCGCGGCCGCAACCCATTTGTAGATCGTCGTGCGACTGAAACCGTAAGACGCGATAACCGAAGAGGCCGGCTCTCCGTCCCGCACCCGCTCCACCGCCATCAGCCGTATGGCCTCAAGTGTTCGGTGATCAAAGCTGCGCCCGTCTCGCTTCATGGCTCATGATACCAAACCATGCGCCAATGTACAAGCCATTTGTCGCCTTAATTGCCGACCGGTGAGTAAGGGTGCAAACCTCGGCGACGCGAAGCCCCGCGCCGTAAGCCGTGGTCAGGGCCGCCCGATTGCGCAGCCCCGGAACGGCCTCTAGAAAACGCACGACCTCCTCGCCGCTCAGAACCACAGGAAGCTTCCTGGGCTCCTTGCCGCTGATGATCCGAACGCTCACATCCAGCCGGCCCAGCGTCACGGCGAACAGAAGCCGCAAGGCGCAGGTCACTTGATTGATATGACTCCAGGACCAGCCGAGTCCGACAAGATGGAGTTGGTAGGTGCGAACCTCCTCCGCCCCCAGTTCCTCCGACGAGCGGGCGAAAAACCGGCTGAATTTTGCTACCGCGTAGATGTATGATTGCTGGGTTGCTGGTGAGAGATTGCGCAACGTCATGTCGTCAATCATGCGACGACGTAGCGGGGTCATCTGAGCCATCATGGGCCTCCTGACTGGGGTGGGTGTCGACAACCACATCCTCAGTCCGGAGGCTCACCTCCCCAAATACAGATCTCCTCCCGCCCTAGCGGGTTCGTTCAACGGTGGCCGACATCATCTCGGAATTGGTGGCCGGCATGAATCGGAATCCGCACCACAGGGCTCAGGTGACGATCCCCGGATAGCGCCCATACCTGAAGTGCAACAGCTTGGCACCGTGCTTTCGCAGTGCCACGAGGGTCTCGCCGCAGAGGAACTCCCCCAAACGATATCGGGCTGAGAATCGTCCGCGGCGCTCAAGACCGCTTGATTGATGTCATCCACAACTGCGCCACGCTTTAATCGCCGCTGCAACTGCCGCTGCGCCACGACGCTCGCCGCCATGGATCGATCGTATGTACGCCATGAACGGAGTGGCCCAAACGCTCGAAGGCTCGTAATCGCATGAGGGATGTCTGCCCGGAGCCGATCTCGCCGAGGAGAAGGATCTTCAAGATCTAGTCCTTGGCCAGGGGCTTGCGCACGAAGACGAATAAATTACCCGTCACCGAAGACGGTGCAAGTTTGTGAAAGAACGATAAAAGTTGATAGACCAGCTTTTTGCCGAAATAATATTGGGGCTCCGATGAATAAACGTACGAGAAATTCTCCCAGCCCTCGAAAATAAGTCCCAATCGTCTAACGGTGTTGCACTTGTAGGCAGTAGGAAAGACATCCTCAGCGTTGCGGTTTGGCTGGATGCGTCGCAGCCAATTCGCGTGTTGGGCATTCTTCACGAGGCGCGCCACGAGGCTTACATAGTTCAAAGCGTGGGGTGTCCGTCCGCAGAACACGCCGCCCGGTTTCAGCACCCTGGAGACCTCGTTCCGAAAGACGTCAACATCGGTTATATGTTCGAGGACATAGTCGCAGATGATGAGGTCAATCACCTCATCCCCGAGCGGCAATGTTCCGTCGCGGATCACCAGATTGCGGGACGTCGTCGGATTTGTGAGCACCGCCTCGTCCACGTCGGCACCGATATATTCGGCAACCTTGCCGCCGATCTCACGCAGCCCCCTGCGCCACAGCGAATGGTCCTCATGGCGCCAGGCGCCACGGCCCGCGCCAAAGTCGAGTACCTTGATGTGGGGTTGAAGGAGCGCGTTGATCCGCCCGTAAAACTCGACTGTGCCGTCAAGACTCGAAAAACCGCCGAGCATGCGCTCGGCGGGATCATAACCTGTCATCGCCACGCCCTTGATGTGTAATCCTGCAGTCCTGCAGAGTGATGGTGCATCATCGTTCCTGCACGGTCAGGCGGAGGATACCCTATGGCCAGTGTTCTTCGCAGCCGAGCCCGTACGTAACATCTCAAAGCAATCCTCGCGTTGGGCCACGCGATGGAAGCAGGAAGTCCAGGAATCAGTGGATGACGGATTCGAGACGAGGCTAAGCGCCAGGCTCTCTCCCGATGATCACCTGGCTGCGGAACCCGCAAGAATTTGTGTCACGCGCGCCACCGTGACGATGCCAGTCGAGGCCGGGGAGTCGAGAGCGGCCTCTGTGCAGGTCCCGTAGCGAAAATCGACCCGCATGGCGTGCTGGATGATTTCCTGCAGGAATCGATAGCGGTATAGGAGGTGATGGTCATCGTCCTGTTCCTCGCGATGGCTAAGCCAGCCTAGCAAACGCTTGGTGTGACAAGGCGCCACGGCGCTGTCTCGAGTTTGTCACCTCAATCGGTTGCCCAACCAACCGAAGGATCGCAAAAAGCAGCGGCTGCCCTGCCATGAGCCTAAGCGTTCGCAGGTCCGGGCCGAATAAAGATCTCCAATCGTTTGCCCGTGACAGTAAGACCTGGGAATCCGCTCACGACCAGCGACCCGGCGACGATGGGGGCATTGATCTTGCCGTTCGCCGGCGCAAGGACGGACGTCCTGATCGGATCGTAATAAAGATAGTCGTTCTGCGCCAAGCTGGTTGTCATGAAGGCGTTGTAGCCGTCCGCACGACCGCAATTCGCAATCGTCAGGCTCTTGGTCGAAAAGTCGCCCCGCAGGTAGTAATCCGGTGTATAGGCGCGCGAGACGCCGACATAAAAATAGCCGTTGTTGAGCGGGATCGGCGTCGGAATGGTGTAGTGGCCACCGCCCGAGGCTTTGTAGTTGTTTTGCAAAATGGCGGTAACTTCAAGCCCCCTTACGCCGTTGACAAAAAATACGCTTCCCGTGCTGCTATCCCAAATCACATCGCCATTGGATGGCCCATACAGTTGGAAACTCGCCGCGGTATAGCCGGCTGGCATGCCGAAAGTGAGAGTCTTCCTGATAAGGCTCGCGCCGGTAATCAGAGCCTTGTCAATAATACCGATCAACGGGGAGTTATAAACCCCATCACCATCAGTCCCATTCATCTCAACCAGCTTCTCTATATAAAGGCAAGAGCAGTGGCCTCTATTGGAAAGCTGCCGAGGTCCGATGATAACCGCGCCAGCTTCAGCTAACGTATCGAGATTGTAAGGAACATATTTCAGCCGTTGCCCGCCCTTGATAGACGATGACCCAAGCGCGTTGAATACCAGCCCTCCGCCAGTCGCATTGTGGGCAAACATTTCGTATGCGAGCGTCCGAGCGCTTTGCGGTACAATGAGCGTGCCATCAAGCTTCAGATCCGATGGGGCAAAATCTAGATTCACGACGCTCGGAAAGTTAGAAAACACGCCTCCATCGAATTTGATTGTCACCGGCTGATTGGCGGAACCCATTACCTTGACCGGCACGCCCCGGACATCGTTCTGCCCGTCGAACCCAAACTGGCATCCCCTGAATACAATGCTGGTTTCGCCCGACGTTGTAGGATGGATATCTCCGAGACGCCATCCAGCCTCGATGTAAAAATTGATAAACTCCAGGGGACCAGCAATCGACGTCGACCCGAAACTAAAAATATTTAGACACTCTCCCGCGCTGCAGTTAGTGATCGGTGCGCCGAACTTCCCGTTTTGCTTGCCGTGAATATTGGTCGCAAATATACAGAATACATTATTGAAATTGGTATCGAAAACGTGAACGCCGCGGGATTGAGTTTGGCCAACGGATATAGCCCACCGGCAATATTCAATTTGGCACGTTCTAACTTTGGTGAAATCGCCGTTTCCGTCCGCTCCTGAGGGTTGCACCACAATGCCCGTATCGAAGCCGCCGATATAGCAATCCTCAATCATCGTGTCGGAAGAGTATGCCTTGTCATATTGCGTCAGGCTACCAACGAATGAAGGGTAGGTGACCGGAGGATATGCTGGGGTCGAAGCGGCGCCCGAGTACGGATCGATGGCAAATGCGGCATAGGGGGTGTAGCGGCTGCCGGCGCCAACCGCGAGAGCGGGATCAAGCCAGTTTGCAACAAGGGTGTCATCGATCGATGCGCCGGCGACTGCGCCTAATATATTATAGTAGCCCCAATCCCAATTCCGGCCCCTCAGTCCTACGCCCTTCCAGCGATTTGACCGGCCACCCTGAAACACGACGCCGGGGGCATTCGAGAAATCGCATAAGATAGTCTGGCCGTTGAAGCCTTCCCCCCGGAGATCGGTTCCCGGGCCCTCGATGCGCGTGGTAGTAAAACCGCCAACGCCGTATCCACAGTGAAGTGACTTGGTGATGCGGTAGACTCCGTTCGCCTTACGGAAGCTAACCCGGTCGGCAACGTGAAAATAGGTATGCGCATCTATCGCATTCTGTAGGGCCGTCGTGTTGTCGGTGCCCGCCCACGATGCTGGCTTTCCATCGACGAATGTGGCATCGCCTTTTGCGCCGGCCATCTCGGGGGTAAGAATAATGTCAGCAAAGGCCCAGTAGGATCCATCTAAACTCTGAATCCAAAGAGCGTGACCAGGCGCCTCCCCAACTCGTCTATAGAGCGCGCCGCCGCCGTCCCCTACGGTGTAGTATCCAGCAGTACGGAGATATGTCGCTCCTCCCGACACGACCGATGGAATTCTTGTTGCACGAACGGACGCAACTGTATCGTAGAGTAAAGGCTGCGTCTTCGGCGATCCTATCTGCATACCATAAACTTCCTTTGCGGTTACCTGTTGACGTCTAGTTGCGGCGGCCGACCTCTGTTCGCGGAAAACTGCTCTCGATGACTAGGAGGAAGTTGGCGGCCTATTTTGCTGAGCTTCGACTTGCAGGACGCGAAGGGCTTCTTGAATAAATAGGTGAACAAGTATCCATTATGAACCGAATATTGTCTTCCGCGCTTACCCACAGTACCCCATCCGGGATGGCGGGTGACGTGCCAAAGCAACCGTATGCAAGCGCATTCCTTTCTGCCTCTACAGATTGGACAACTTTGAGAATTGCCGCAAATAGATCTTTATCTTGCTCGCTTGGGGCCGGAGGGCCTGCGGCAGATGTGGCTTCGCCCCGAGACCTGCTCCTGCGAAGAGCTAAACAAGCCGCTACGGCGGCTGGTGTTTCGGTCTTTAGCAGTACTGCAAGCAGAAAGGCTATCTCCAATTCCACCTGCGACCATAGAAGGAGGCAGTGGCCTATAATAGCGGCCAATTCAGGTCGTTGGTTCATGAAGGCGGTCCCCATGGGCCAGGGAGCCTGTGCTCGACCATCGCGTGGCGATCCGGCACGCTCATCGCCCGGACCTCTTGGCCAAGAAATCCCGTTCCACCGTCAGCTGGCCGATCTTCGCATAGAGTTTGGCAGCCTCACGCTCGCGGTCTTCCTCGCCCTCCACCGACCCGTTCATACCCCGCCCAAACAGGCTCGAGGCATTGTCCAGCAGTTGCTTCTTCCAGCCATAAATCTGGTTCGGATGCACACCGTGCCGCTTCGCAAGTTCCGGCACCGTCGAATCCTCGCGCAGCGCTTCCAAAGCCACAGTCGCCTTGAACACCGCATCAAACTTCTTGCGTGACTTCGTCATCTCTCGCTCCCCGAACGTTCGGACGGTCGATACATTCACGCCAATCGCTTTCGACTCACACCGTTTTCCTCAAGCTTCATCTTTTCTAGAAGGATGTCCGCTACCAATCGCCGAAGCCGCGAGTTTTCGAGCTGCAACTCGCCCATTCGCACGACTTGTTCTCGTTTGGCGGCGTGATCTCTCGACTTGTGCTCGCGACTTTCCGCAAAGCTGGGTTCCTCTTGCGTCGCCTGATCGTGGCGCCATCGATAGTATGTCATCACGCTAACCCCCAACCTGCGCGCGATATCGCTCTGTAGCGAGCCTTCCGCAACCATCTTGTCGGCCTGGCGGAGTTTGGCAACGATTTCCGGAGCCGAATGTTTTTTTCTCTTCACGATCGTCTCCCACCCTGCGGTCCAGCGACGCGATTTTTCTTGTCCGAGACAATGCAACGTTTCTGCACTATTTTTGTCGATGCTCCCCTGCATCTGGCTCAGTCAATATGCGCCAAGAAGCGCACGTGTTCAACATGGTAAGCTCGAATGCACCATCAGATGGATTGGACGCCGCCCAGTATCGTCATAGTAGGCCCGACATATTGATGTCGGCTCGCCATGGACGCCGCAGTACGTCCGACCGCTCAAAGCCGATCCTTCATAGCGAGACGGCCGCCCGCGAGTGGCTTTGAGGCACGGATTGGCCTGAGGGTCCCACTTGCTCGCCTCACGGGATGTGCCCAGGCGGCCCTCACGAGGGGCAAGTCGTATCGTCCCACCCTCTGTCAGAGTAACGCTTGCGCTCAGTCCTTTCACAATCACCGCGCATGCTCAATGAGTGCCGAGCTCGTTATGCATAAGCAGGAGGCAAGGCGGTTTCCGAAGCGGCGTCAAGAGAAGACGAAGGGGGGCTATGAATATGCAAGAGACGACCATCACCAAAACGCACCTCGTGATCATTCCCTGCGCCCTGAGGGCCGCTTATGGAGGCCTTGCCATGCTTCTGTTTGGCTGTAAGCTTTCCCGAAGCCTTCCGATGCCTCGGCCCGCTCTTGACGTAACATCGACAGGCGCGCTCGGATCGCAGCCCAGCCACTCGGCTTGAGCGATCGGGGTCCGGGGCGCCCTCGCTCATAGCGGCTTCGAACTCCGAGACGACGGCGGCGATCATGGACGACGTTTTGGGTTTCGTGGCATGACCGACTCAAAACGACGCATCGTTATTCTTGGGGCCAATGGCAATGTCGGCACCGAGATCAGGCTGATCCTGAGACATTTCACCCAATACGATCTCGTTCCGGTCTGCTGCAGCAGGCAGGGATCGAGCTACTTGCGCTACATGGGCGTGCCCTGCGCGCATGGTGCCACTACTGACACTGTACGAGCCTTCGCTCTTCTCGCAAGGAGTACCGTCATTGCCAATTTTGCGTTGGCCTACACGCCGACAGGATCTCCGCGGGAGCTGTCGGAACTCAACCGACAGATCGTCGCGAGTGTTTTTGCTAATGCGCCAAGGGACGCGACAAGAAGCGATGTTTTGGACATGGGAGGCCTCGGTGACTCGAGGCCTCCGGTGAATCGCGGCATTTCCCGTCCCGGAATCCCCATCCCTCTTGAGCGATTGTCGTGGTTTAGCGCGATTGAGTTTGATAAGTGGGCTGAGTTAGCTTAGGGTGCAGCTTACGTGGCGCCAGTAGCGGTCGCATAAGGCGGACGACCTTGAGCAAGCCAGTTTTGCGATTGTTGCTCGGGAGCGCGACAAAGACGCGTTATCGCCAATAGGGGGCGATATTGGAAACTCCATCTGGCTTGACGCGGGCTCTCCCCTATTTGGCGATGGGTACGGTGGTCGCAGGCAATGTGCTTGGCAATATTTTTCTCAAGCTCGGCTCGAGCGCTGGAGCCGACCGCACATCGCTATTCGGTATGTTCGCGTGGCAAACAGCGGCCGGCATTGGTTTCTTTACATCCGCCGTGCTGCTTTACACCTGGGCCCTCAAGAATCTGCCGCTGCACATAGCGCAGGGGGTGGCGTCTCTGCAATTCGTCGGCGCGATCCTCGCGGCGACGTTCATCTTCAACGAATCGATCAGCCTCCAGAAGTGGTTTGGCATCGGGCTCATCTGCATAGGACTGATGTTTGTGACCGGCTAGAGCGCTTCCAGGCTGAGCGACCTCCGTCCAGCCGCCCGGAAAGCGCGATGTGTCAATACATAAGAGCATTTTCGGAGAGAAGAGCGAAATCCGCTTTTCCTGAAAGTGCTGGAACGGTACAGAAGTGCAACCAGGTTATGACGACACACACCTACGACAATGCTTTCCTGCAATACACGGCGCAATCGTCGGCGTATTCGGCCCGTGCGACCACCTCGATCTTGAGCGCACAGCTTGGCGTCAAGAGCGTGCTCGACGTCGGTTGTGCCATGGGCACTTGGCTGCACGCTTGGGCGGAGTGCGGCGTGACCGACTATCATGGAGTCGATGGCGACTACGTCGACCGCCGACGTCTCGAGATCCCGACCACGGCGTTCACCGCTGTGGATCTGAGTGCGAAGTTCGATCTCGGGCGACAGTTTGACCTCGTGCAGTCACTCGAGGTCGGCGAGCACCTCGAGACTCGTGCAGCCGAGGGATTCGTGGACAGCTTGGCAAGGCACGCGTTGCGCTATGTGCTGTTCTCGGCTGCACCGCCCGGACAGGGCGGAGAATTTCACATCAACGAGCGACCTTACGAGTTCTGGCGAGAGAAACTGGCGCGACGCGGGTTCGTCGCTATCGACGCCGTGCGTCCGGCGATCGCGGACGACGCTCGGATTTCCTACTGGTACCGCTACAACACCTTCCTGTTCGTGCGGCATGAGGCGCTGGCGGGGCTGCCGGCCGACTTGCGGACCAAAGTAGTGGCGGAAAACACGCCGCTCGCGGACGTGTCCCCTCTTCCCTTCCGCCTCCGCAAGGCCTTTGTCAGGTTGCTCCCATACAGGATGCAGCATGAAATCGCGCGGCTGAAGGCGCACATCCTGCCAACCGGCCGTATCTGACCGCCTCCCCGGCGCGGCGAGGCGTCGCCGTCGGAATCTTGGAGCCTCAGTTCTGCAGGATCGGCGCGTATTCGAGGAATGTTCCGGGGTGAGCAGCGCGACCTCGGCCTTCAGCATAACGGTTTGCGGCCGCGTGCCGCCCGCGACATCTGGTTCACCCAAGCAAGCTCCACCTTTTCGAGGCCCGCGCCGCGCATACGCTTCCACTTCGGGCTTAGTCCAGTAATGAGCGATGCGCGGCAGTCGCCTCATGCGGGTGCGCCGTTCCCGCTGCGAGCGTTGCGACATGGTCCGCGAAGCCCTGCATAGCAATCCAGCTCCATAGGAACAGCCGATGGTCGGCGGCGCCCGAGCGATGTTCGGCGAAGGCGCGGCGCGCGTAGTCGGCGCGCACGCCGGCGAGCGGCGCCATTGGCGGCTCCGGCGGGACTTCACGCAGCCATTTGGCGAGCGGAATTCCGAAGCCCTTTTTCTTCCGATCGACGATCGAAGGCGGGAGCAAGCGGCGCGCCACCTTCTTGAGAAGGTACTTGCGCTCGCCGTTGCGGAACTTGAAGCGGTGGGGCAAACGCCGGCAGAACTCGACGAGATCATTGTCGAGAAAAACAGCCCGTGCTTCGAGCGAGCACATCATGGCCGCGCGGTCGACCTTCATCAGAAGGTCGTCCTGAAGATAGAAACGAGTAAAGAATTCGAGCCCGCGATCGACCGGGTTCTTGGCCGGGTCGCTCTCCCACGCCGCGATCGCCTCGTCATACAGGTCTTCGAGCGTGAGCGGGCTTTCGAATAACTCGGCCGCGTCTCTCGGATCGAGCGGCGCCATCCAAATCGGCAGCCACATCGAGGCGGCGTGTGACAAACCAATCAGGCTGCGGCGAAGCTTGAAATCCAGGCCCATATTGGCATGCGAGATAGGGATGAGATCCGCGAGGCGGCGCAGGCCCTTGTGGCCCCAGCGAGGCATCAATCGGCTGTAAATCGCTGCAGGCGCAAGCGCTAGGAAAGGGTCATAGCCGGCGAACAGTTCGTCGCCGCCGTCGCCCGACAGCACAACAGTGACCTTCTCGCGCGCGAAGGCGCTGAGCAGATATGTCGGCAGCAGCGAGGCGTCGCCGAGCGGCTCGTCGAGCCGGCAGAGCACGGAGGGGATGAGATTGCGCGCGCGCGCGAGATCGAGACGACGCGCGTGGTGAGATGTTCCCAGATGCCGCGCGACGGCGAGGGCGTGCTCCGATTCGTCGAACGATGGTTCGTCGAAGCCGATGGTGAAGGTGCTGAGGCATTCGGTCGGCAAGGCCTTCGCAAGGGACGCGAGCACGACGCTGGAATCGAGGCCGCCCGACAGGAACACACCGAGCGGGACGTCGCTCATCAGGCGTCGCCGCGCCGCCTCGGTCAGCAGCGCGCCACATTCCTCGACAAGGCGCGGTTCGTCCGCGTCGCGGAGCGAATCATCCGGTTCGAGCACGAAACGCCAGTAGGGCTTCTCCGCAAGGGCGCCCGAACCCAGCTCACACCTCAACCAATGGCCCCCGGGCAGCTTGCGCACGCCTTCCAGCATCGCGTGCGGCGCCGGGAGATAGCCATAAGCGAAGAACTTCTGCAGCGCTCGCGAGTCGATCGATCGTGACACGCCGGGATGTTCTGCAAGCGCCGTCAGCTCGCTGGCGAAGGCGAACAGACCGGGTCTGGCCGTGTAATACAGCGGTTTCTCGCCGAAGCGGTCGCGCGCCAGGAAGATCTGGTTCCGGCGGCGGTCAAGGATGGCGAAGGCGAACATGCCGTTGAGCCGCAACGGCAAGCCCTCGCCCCACTCCTCATAGCCATGCACCAACACCTCTGTGTCGGAATGGTCGGAGGCGAAGCGATGGCCTCGCCTCTGGAGATCCGCTCTCAAATCAGCATGATTGTAGATCTCGCCATTGAAGACCACGCCAACCTGTCCGTCCTCGTTCCACATCGGCTGTTCGCCGCCGGCGACATCGACGATGGCGAGCCGGCGATGACCGAGGAAGACACGCGTCACCTCGTCGACGAAAAAACCGGCGTGGTCGGGTCCACGGTGCACAAGCGCCTGCGCCATGCGTTCGAGGTCGGTCCACGAGCCGACTCCGGCAAATCCGGCGATGCCGCACACGGCCTAGCTCGCCTTTTCGAAGTTGAGCAAGCTTCGGACCGAATAGGCGCGCCGGCCCTGGGATTCGAAATACGTCCGTACCGTGATCTCCGCGAGCAGACCCATCAGGATTGTGGTGACGCCGAGCAGGAACAGCATGGCCGAGAGCACTGGGAGAGGCGTCTGGATCATCGACGTATGCTCGAAGAACTTAAGATAGCCCACATAGCCGAGCACGATGAATGACGCGAGGATCAACCATAACCCGACGCCACCGAAGAGATAGATCGGCGTGACGAGATATCTGGCGAAGAATTTTACCACCAAGAGATCGAGCACGACCTTGACCGTTCGATTGACGTCATACTTCGATTGACCGAAGCGGCGTACGTGATGGCGCACGGGCAGCTCGACCACTTTGGCTCCCATCCACGAGGCGTAGATCGGGACAAAGCGATGCATCTCGCCGTAGAGGCGCATGCCCGAGAGCACTTCCCTGCGATATGCCTTGAGCGTGCAGCCATAGTCGCGAAGCCGGACGCCGGAGATTGCAGAGATCAGCCTGTTCGCTATGCGGCTCACCAAGTTACGGCGAATGGCGGCGTCCTGACGGTCTTTTCGCCATCCGGAAACCACATCGTATCCCTCGTCGAGCTTTTCGAGTAATCGTGGAATGTCTTCCGGATCATTCTGCAGATCCGCGTCGATCGTGACGATGACGTCGCCCGAGGCATGGTCGATGCCGGCCATCAGCGCGGCCGTCTGTCCAGCGTTCTGGCGGAACTCGATCACTTTGATCTCGGGCCGGTCGGCGGCTGCTTTCTTCAGTTGCGTGGTAGAACCGTCGGAACTACCGTCGTTGACCGCGATGACCTCGAATCGACGGCCGATATTGTCAAGCACCGCGAGGAGGGCTTCCAACAGAATCGGGATGCTCTCCTCTTCGTTGTAGATCGGCACTACCAACGATAGATAGATGGGGCCAAGCGGGGACTGAAGTTGATGTTGCACAACACGTCCTTCCCTTCGAGGATGGTTTACACATTCATTGGAGCCCCGTCTGGCTCGTGCCGTTCAGCCCCTCCCGCGATCCGGCGAAGGCCCACGACCGCGAGGAGAAGCATGGCGGGTAACGCGACGATAATGTACCGCGTCTCCATCAAACCTCCCCCAACAAACAGCCCGAGCACACAGAATTCGCCGGTGCGAAAAATGACCATCAACGAGCCTACCCGGGCGAGACCGAGGCCGTCGGACCAGCAGAACATGCGCGTCCTCTGCCTGAACCAGACGACGTATAGTCCAATCGCGCCGAGGACAACGAACAGCACCCGGAAGGGAAACACCGAAGCCGTCGCGATCCAGCTCAAGGGCGGCTCGAGCCCAAGCGTATCAAAGATCGCTCGCGCGCCCTCGAGATTGATCCAGTAGTGCAACATCCTGGCGACTGGAACCACGCCATAGGTGGTTACAGGATGTTCGCGCCTGTTGGCTTCCGCGTTGCGCATGAATCCTGCGTCGATGTCGTTTGTGTAGCCGTTCTGCCGCCAGGAATCTAGCAGCTCTGCAATCTCGTTGCGCTGCTCGTCGCTCTTGAAAGCCCGGCGCGGGTAAACATTGATATCTGCCCCGGACTTGAGCCAAACCGGCGTTTCGTCGGGCGAAGCAAACACAACGTGCTCGCCTTGCACAAATATCACCCACGTACGCAGCCATGCCAAGTACCCTACATGCTTGCTTACCTTGAACGTGTAGGTTTCGGTCGGCGGTGGGCGGAGGTGCAGGTAACCGATTTCGCCCGTGGATCGATACTGGAAGATCAACATGCTCGCCGGCGCCAAGAGAAAAATGACGGTGCTCATCGCTATCGCACCTAGCCGTGCTCGGTCGCGCCACCGCCGGAAGATGATGGTGTAGGCGAAAAGCAAGAGTCCGGCGCAGACCGGCAGCATATCGACCCTGGTCAGGCCGGCGATCCCGAGAAACAGAGAACCGGCGGCGAGCCACAACATCTTCCACGCGCCAGACAGGGCGCGAAAGATCAAATATCCGCCGACGAAAAAGAAGAACATGCACATTTGATCGGGATAGACGGAGGTCGTCAGCGCCGCCGTGAATGGTTGCAGAGCGAAAAATGCAAGAGCACAAGTGGTGACGACGGGCTTCGTCCGGCCTGTGAGCAGCTTCCCGGCCTCGTGAATTAGAATCAGGACGACCACCAAATCCATCAGGACTTGTGCGACATGGACGGCATTCGCGATCCGATCCCCCGCGTAGGGCATTGACACGTCGTAGTCGAAGTGAACGGCTTTCTCGCCCGTCAGAGCGATGATGGGGGCCAACACAACAGAGAAGCCGAGGGGTTGGTACCTCGCGGGAGGCAATTCACCGTTCAGCAAAATCTCCTGCGCCCCCTTCACGTACTGTATGCCATCGCCATTGATCAGGGGTTCGCCAAGTAGCAGGAACGCCACCCGCAAGATGATCAGCACTGTCAGCCGAATGCCCGGGTTCACGCGGAGAAACATTAAGGGACTCATTGCTTCGAAAATCGTGACGACGCTATTTTTACGTCTGTCGGCCTCTTCAAACCAATCTTTAGAGGACTTTTTGGGGTCGAGCAGAGGCTGGCGAGCTGTCATAGAAGCCGTATTTCCACTAACGCTGACGCAATATCCGCTTGATGTATCGTCTGCCACCCAACCCGCAAGCTTACGCACACACTCGCCTCTTCGGTGTTGAGGTAGCGTTCACAAGCGCCGTAATCGGTTGGCATCCTCGCCAATACAGGCGAGCAGGTGGCACGGCGGCTCGCTCACGCGGTCCGCTCCGGCTATTTTCGTGTCGGGAACCGCCTGCCGTCCGAGCGCGGCCTCTCCGTGCTATTCGAGGTGAGCCCGACCGACCGTGCGCGAGGCGGTGCTGAGGTCCTAGAGGCGTGTGGTTTAGCCGCGATGATTTATAGGAAGGCGGCCCCAGACAAGCATCTGAGGCTGTGCCTCCAGCCCCTTGGCTCGGAAGCCGGATGGCGCGGCAGGCCCGGCATGGTCATGATGTCTCCGCAGATCATTACGATCATCAGACTGGCTGATCGTATCATCCCAATGCTTTAAGAGGTAAACTGGAGTGCCGCGTAGGCGACCTCTGTGGAGAAACGTCAATGCCGAAGGACCACATCACCCACTCTAGGACCGCAGTCGACAGTAGCATGCCGACGATGATCGCAGTGCCGCCGACGACTGTAGCCACGAACAAGCCGTCGATGCTTAGGCCAAATTGCATGCTCGTAAACAGGACGGGCATGTAGAGCCATGCTCTCCTATTCAATAGTCGCATCGTGTTGGCCGAAAGCACCGCTAGTACTATACCTAGAGGAATCCCAGTCATAGGAATGCCAGACCATCCAAAATTCCAATAAGCTTCAGCAAAGATTGTGGGGGACACTGAATTATCCGCGTATTCGCCGGCTGAAATTGCCGCAAATTCCCTCGCGGTTTGGTCGATGGGTTTGTCCTGCCAGAATACCCGGGGAACGAGCACGGTAAACATATTCTTGAACGAGTCGCCCGCGAAGCCACGATCAAATAAGGCGATTGCGAACGTCCCAGCGTTGACGTAGCTGATGCGCATCCAGCCGCCCTGAACCTCAGCGCTAACATCATGAAGCGTTGACGGATCATAGTATGCTGCCAATATTTCAAATCTCTCCAACAAATTTACTCCGTAGGAGTCGCCTTGCCGACGGATAAGTTCGTCTCTGCCGAACGAAACCAATGGCTGCATCGCATTGACCGTCAACCCGACGACGCAACATACGAGGAGAATCCTTATGGCAGAGATCCTTTGAACGAGCACACCCATCGAGTATACGATGAAAGGCAGCAGCGCCGCAGTCTTGTTGAACATGACCAACCCGGAACATATTTCCAAAACTACAAAAAGGCTCACCCAGGCAAATATTTTCGGGGCCCTGGAGAGGCTCCAGACCGTGAGTAGATAGATACCGCACAATGACATGGCGGCGAGCGACGTCAGCGCACCCGGCAAGACTGCCGTGACCCAACCAATTGCAACAGGAAAAATGACGAGATATTTGATCAAGCCGCCAGCGATCGTGTAGAAGATCCCGTAGTTTCTGATACGTTTGGCGCTATATTTGTCATCTTTGATGTTCTGCTGAGTAACTGTCCGTCCAGCAGACGGAAGGAAAACGTAGACGAACCGACACGTCGCGAGGACGATGAAAACACTGCAGCCAACGATGAGATTCAGCTTTGCGATTTCGTTGTTAGAAAATAGGTAAAATGCTTCCATATAGGCCCTCGAAGTTTCGCCTACAAAGAAGGGTACCAGTGAACCGATCCCGAAAAAAATGGCCGTCGCTACTCGAAAAGAGAATAACGGCGTCCAAATCATGAGTGCGTCGCGTTTTATCAGGAGCCAAGCCGCAGATCCGAGGATAACAAAAAGCGCCGAAGGCCCTACGATGTTGACAATAAAATAACCTTGTTCAGAAACGACATCGCAAACCAAGTAGAAGGCGATCAGAGCCAGAAGTTCGCCTAATTCGGCCTTTGTAGGGATCAACGGGTTCGACTCACGATCGATTAGGGGGTGAGCCATCGTTGTCTGCCGCATGATTGTTTATGGCCGGCTAGAGTTACGGAGTCGATAAGGCTTGGATACCGCGCAGACCGTCGCGGCTGCCTCACGTTGTCGATCTGGCGGGACGTCGACTGCGACTGGTCGCCTCTTGCATCGCAAGCCGCATCCGGAAAAAGGGGGTCTCAATGTCGGTTCGCTTGCGCATGGTGCGGTTCCAGCGGTCCCCCACGCAGGAGCGTCATCAGCCTGGCACCGGGCCGGGCTGGGTGAGCCTGCACGCAGCACCCATCTGCGTCATTGCGCTTTCGTGCTATCCTCGGACAATTTCCGCTGCCAATGGTGCGAAGATCGGTCACGCCGGCGACTTCAACCTCTTCGAGGCGGCCCATTTTCGGTCCAATCTGGGATGACGTCTCGAAGCGCTGGCCGAGGATGGTGCAGGAATGAACAGGCAAACCGCTGCCATTGCGGGACAGTTCTTGGCTGTGGGCGTTGCGATGCTCGACAGGCTGGCCCTGACCGCTTACCTGATCCGCTTTTGGGGGACTGCCGTATTCGAACACTGGTCCATCCTGTTGGCCGCCACTTCCTTGTTCACGCTGTTCGATCTTGGCTTCCAAATGCACTTCGGGAACCGGTTGACCCTGGAAGCGGCTATGGGAAAGGAGCGCGTCGCTCAGTTCGTATACCGTAGTTCAAACACGATATTTCTCGGCTTGGCAATCTGCGGCGCTCTTGTTGCGGTCGTCATTTTTTCGGTCTCCGGTCCCCGAAAGATGTTAGGGGTGCGTGACGCATTGTCGCTCGACGATCGATGGATCACGGCCGCGCTGATACTGGCAATCGCCACCAAGCTGGCCATGACGAACCTGATCTCGGTGTATCGGCTGCATCGCGCCTTTGGGCGTGGCAACGCGCTCGCGTCTTTGGTCGATGCAGTACGTATATTGTTGGTTGCCGGCTTGGCGATCTCAGGGTTCGGGCCAATCTCCGCCGCAATCGCGACCACATTCGTCACTCTCCTCGGCTTTGGACTTCTCATTCCAGCGGACATCTCCCGACGGTTTCCGGATTTCCGCATGAAGTTTGACCGTCCCACTATGCTCACGATGGAAGGAGCCTTTTCAAACGGCGGCATGTTTTTTCTTCAGAATTTTCCAAACTTGGCCATCAATCAGCTGCCTGTCCTCCTGATCGGGAGCACAGCTTCGGCGACAGGAGTCCTGGCCAGTTTTCTGCTCATTCGGACACTCTTGAATTTTTCTCGGTTGCTGATTTTTCAGGTCGTCCAGATATTGGGGATGGAATGCGCGCGTCTGGTGGCAGAAGATCGGTGGGCTTTGCTGGATCGCCTATACAGGCATACGAATCTGTGCGTTGCAGCTGTATCTGGGTGCCTTTGCGGCGGCATGCTAAGTTTCGGTCGGCCTATCTTGACATTTTGGACAGGCCAGCCCGGGCTTTACCGGCATGACTTGATGCTGGTCATGATCGTGCCTTTGTTGTGCGTCCCCAGCAGCCTTCTTGCCAACACCTTTCTCTCATATTCAAATCGTCCTTTTTATCCCACTCTCGGGCGTGGCCTACATCTTTGCATTGCGGTCCTGCTGTTTTTCCTTGTGCCCTTCGAGGACATCAGCCTTCGTCTGACATTTGCGATTTGCATCGGAGAAGTTATTGGCTTCGCCCTTCCGCAGATATACGCCTCGCCGCGTGTGATCGACCAACATCGTATTTTGACAGAAGCTTTCTACGTTGCAAGCTGCGTAGCGGCATTTGGAGCGACCTATTTGGTTGCAACCTTCACCAAGACAATACTGCCACCCGACGTATTATGGCGCTTTTCAGTCGACATTCTTGTCACGGGCGGCGGCGCCACATTGACGATCTGGGTTCTCCTCCTGCGTCCCTCTCAATTACACGCGTTGACAGCCGGTATCGAAACCTCTGACGTCTGATATGATGCCTGGATCGCCCATCGATTTATCGGCAACAGCTTACAGTTGCTGCCTCCAGATGCCTGCCCACCCGCGCGCGCTTGCTCAACTTGGTTCAACACTAGGATGATGCTTCTCGGGCCGGCGAACGGTCAAGAGTACGGGCGGGTAATCCACCCGCCGTAAAGGAACGTTCAAAATAGGGCGCGGTTGGCGCGATAATCGCTTTTTTTCGCGGTGTCATACGTCTGTGCGAGATTTCCTCGCTTTGCGATATATAATTCGAGCTAGATCGACCACCATTGGTCCTCCCGGGAACTGTCTGATGAGATCAAGTTTGGGCGCGAACCTCTTTGCTGGATCAAAACTGAACCTATCTCCGATGTGCTTGAAGACGTTCATACCTCCGATGGTCGCGACGCGGTACGTGGTTTGAGCGCAGACCTGCTTCTGCATTTCGAGTTCCATCTTAGCCATAGGAACTCCCTCGGCATACTGCCCGACGATCTGATGAAAATCGCGCCGCTTCAGGTGCGGATTGTCGGAGTAGGCACCATCGCCGACACGCATAATGACGCCTTTCGCGTTGACGCGATCCAACAGCAGGTCGACTGCAAGCCCGCCAAATTGCCGTCGTTCCCTGACGGGCAGTTCAGGACGGTTCCGAAATAGGATCATGCCGATATCGGGCATCGACTGTAGAACCTCAACCGCTTTGCGGAGGAAATCGCGTCGCCCCGTTAGGATCCAATCGTCCTGCATCTGCAGGATGAAATCGCCAGAGGCTGCGCGGATGCCCTTGTTGCTACTGGCTCCCAAACCTGCGTTAGTCTTTGAAATCAGCCATCTGTCGAAGTCGAGACGCTCAATTATGCGCTTGTTCCGCGCATCGCTTCCATCGTCCGATAGTATCAATTCGAGACGATCACGTGGATAGTCCATAAGCGCGAGCAGGGTCTCATACGTGGCCACCAAGGTATGAGCTCGATTGTATGTCAGGAATACAACGGAGACTTTTGGTAAAACGCCAGACATCCCGGAATCACCCATCGAGTACTTCTCATGCTTGATTTCGCGGCCTCGGCTTATCGTTTGACGCGCGCAACCCTGTTATGGGCGACGGATGAGATTGCGTCCATTACACCCCCAACGGCGGCCTGCAAGTCACACTCGCCATAAACTCGTAACGAAGCCTCGGCCATTGTCTCGCAGACTTTCGGGCTCAGCGCGAGCCGGCCCATCGCATCGGCCAAATCAGGCACGCACCCGGCCGGATAGACAAAAGCATTTTCCCCCTGTCGCCCGATATCCGTCGGACCGATCAATCCCACCCGATCGCTCAGGAGGAGTGGCAGCCCTATCGCCGCAGCCTCTGAGCAGACCAATGGATGATGATCGAGTTGGGAGGGATGCACCAGAACATCTGCCGCGCAATAGAACCGTGGCAATTGGTCGACGTTCACAAAACCCGCCAGCGTCGCGTTGGCTCTCGTTTCAGCAATGCGCGCCGTGAGCGCGGCTCGTTGCACCCCCTCGCCACAGAAGAGAAGATGGACTTTGTCCGCCGGGCCGCCCGCTTGCCGCAGGGCGTCCCAGGCGTCCACGAGATCAAGCGGCCGCTTTCCTGCCGAGAGCTTGCCGACGAAAAGGAAAACGAAGCGCGTTTCGGGAATGGCAAGCTCTGCTCTCAGGGCGCGAGAGATTTCAGCACGTTTGTTGCGGGACGCCAAGTAGCTCGCCTCATCGATCGGGAGCGGAGTTCGAAACATAAGATGTCTCGCCACACCGAGCGACGCGAGCATGCATTCATTCTGATCGCCAACCGTCAAGAAGGCGGAAACCCAGGAGAGGAGGCGTCTTAGCACGAGATTTCGAATTGTGGCCTTGAGTGGCGACCGAGTTGAAACAGCGTCTCCATCACCCGTCATGAGCACGTTGACGCCGTGCATCTTGCACCAAAGAAACGCCCTTAGCGCAGTCAGATGATTGTAGCCATACAGCATGACCGCGTTGGGCTGAAGATCGCGGAGCACCCGCGTGATGCTCGGGTTATTAATGGTAAGCTCGGATACCAACGTAATCGTGCTTGCCTCTGGCAGAAATAAATGATCATAGCCGCTCAGTAGATCTGTTTTCCACTCGATGTTGGTATTCATTTCCTTGTCGAAGTAGCGATCTACGCCAATTCTGGAGCAAAAGATAACCGTAAGGATGATCTCGGGGCGCAATGCAAGCGCCCTGTACAGGTGAACAAAGTGTTGGATTGGATGCGAGACCAAAATGGCCAGGCGGGTCTTCTGGGTCACGACGCCGATTTCTCCTATCGATCTACACTTCGCTTCACGCCGCTTGCAAGCGCGGCGCAGATCATCGTCCTGCTCCGAGACACGGCATCTCCTTTGCTATCCGGCGTGCGCCTAAGGCTTCGATCGTCAGGTAGCCCGCCCAGCATGTCCGACGTCCGCCGTCATCCGGTATCGAGGTCGTCGCCACAGGCCTCGCCTGCAGGCTCACTATGGCGGGCCGCCTGTTGCTTGTCTCCGCGGTGTCACCAAGCGATCCAAGGCTGATCGAAAGCCAGCAAGCCTAATCCATCGGAGGTAACACGAAATTTCCACCGAGAATGCCACGCAAGGTTGGCCAGATACGGGAAACTTACGTAACTTCCGACAAAAAATATCGCGCCTGCCAACGCAGCTCCTCGGGGTGCGGGGCGATGTGGCCGATACGAGAATTGAGACACTCGTACGGCGCGCTCCAAGCGAGCTGCCATGGGCAGTGCCGCCCTTCAGCAAGCGGCAGCGCGAATTCCTCCTCCGGGGGAATGCCGGGACTGGCGCGCGGCGCAAGAGCAATGCGATCTTGCGAGCAAAGCAACGCCTTTGACTTCTTCAAGATGGGGAAACACGACATAGTGCGCTCCATTCGGCTGCCATCCATAATTCTCACTGCTCACGATGTCTTTCCAGGGGCCGCACCGCTTTCTTGGGCAGAGGCGAACGCGGCGGTGGGCGTGGAGGTTCTAAGTAGAACGCTCGGGTGTATCCGAGACCGCGGTTATGAATTTGTCACCTTCGCGGAATTCATGGAGGCGCGCCGCGGCGGCGGCGTCGCCCTTCTAACTTTCGATGACGCATATGGGAGCGTAAGTCGGGTCGCTTCCCCGGTGCTGAAGGCACAAGGCATTCCCGCTGTGGTCTTGGTGGTCACCGGAACGGTTCTTGGAACCGCTGATCCGTTCCCAGCCTGGCTGTTTGTGTTGCGAGATAAGAGAAGTATTTTGGAAGAGGCTGCCGCCGCGCCGCTCCTATCACATCGGCTTATCGCCCGCGTCGTTGCGACCAGCGGCTTCCCCTCGCTCACGGAGCTTCTCTCTCAGCCGCTCGCCATGCTCGTCGGGGTCTTCAGAGAGACGCTTTCCCAAGCCCAACTCGACGAGCTCGCCGAAATGGTGGCGGCCTACCCGGGTCTCGGCAGGGCCACAATGGCCGAGGCTGAAATCCAAAAGTTGATGCGGCTCGGCTTCATCGAGCTGGGCGCCCATTCAGTAACTCACCGCTCATTCACGCGGCTGACCAATCGGGAAATCGAGGCAGAAGTGGCGGGGTCTGTCGCCGCAGTAGCGGAGTTGTGCGGCAAACCCGCGTCGTCCCTCCCATTTGCCTACCCATACGGAGCTGTCACCCCCCACGCCGTCCGGTTTGTTTCCCAGACATGTCGCGCAGGCTTTACTTGCCATGCCCGCCCGATCACCGTCTGGGACCGCGCTGCTACCCTTCCGCGGATCAATCTCGATGGCGACGCACTACGAAATACCGAGAGAGGAAGCCCAGCCACCCGCATCCTTGCGTTGACGCGAGAAAAGATGCGGTTACATTTGACGTCCCACTTGGTCAAACTCGTCTCTACGAATAGCTGCGCGACAGTGTTGGCTACCGATGACCACACGCCCGGCTGAAGTCGATGCCCAGGCCGTGGTGGGCCGGCTGAGGGACAAGGGATGGCGACCTCGCTCCAGTCACTCGTTCGTCTGATCACCAGTTCGTTCAGGCTCTTTCGATTTGCCACCTTGAACAAGTTGAATTACTTGTTTGGTACGGGAAATATGAGGTTCGCGTTCGAGCGAATGTATTTGGAGAATCTCGATCCCTGGAACTATCGGTATAGCACCTATGAGCGTGACAAGTATCAGCGCACGCTCAGTTGCGTGTTGACATGGCGAAAAGCGTCTGCGAGCGCTCTTGAGGTCGGCTGCAGCATTGGCATCTTTTCCGCGATGCTTTCGGAGCACTGTAGCAAAGTGACGGCGGTGGACGTCTCGAAAGAGGCCCTGCGGGCCGCCATCAAGCACAACCGTGATCGGACCAACATTACCTTCAGGCATTGTGAGCTGAGAGCAATATCTCTTGAGGAGCAATACGATGTGATTCTTTGCGCTGAGGTATTTTATTATATCAGAGAAAGAGATGCCGAAATGGTGTGCCGACGATTAGCTAGACATTTGGCGCCAAACGGAGTGATCATCTTCGTCGCGGGCGCGGCGGGTCACAACCCAACTCCATTTTGCTGGCGGGCGATATTTGCTACCTTCGAGCAAGTGTTCTGTGAAATTGTAGCCGATCCGACACGACCATACGTAATTGCTGGCTTTAAAGGACGTGTTTGATCAAGGGGTCGTCGTCGACTGGCCCTTCATTGCGACGTCTCTCCGGTCCAGTCGTTCAGGATTGCGGAAAATCGCTCGTGAAATCGTGAGAAGGCAAAATTGTCCCGCCAGCGCTCGATCGCTCGTTGACCGAATTGTGCCGCGAGATCTTGGTTCCGAAGCAGCTCGATGATCCGAGCGGTGAGCTCGTCCGGCTTATCCAAATGGACATTGAAGCCAGTGACGCCGTCCGCATTGATTTCCTGCCCAGCGTCCTCGCGCGAGGCGATGACGGGAAGTCCGTAGCGCATTGCCTCAATATAGACGATGCCGAAACCATCGACCCGGCTTGGCATAGCATAGATGTGCGCACGCCGCCAGAACTCCGGCATCCTTTTCTCGGGCACAAATCCAGGCAGCTCGATTTTCGATGCCACGGATGATTGCCTCGCCAAATCACGCATCTGCTCATAATGGCTGCCCCCTCCTACCAAAAGCAGGCATGCTTCGGGGATCGCTGCGACAACCTCGGGCCAAGCTCCGATCAGGGCACGATGACCCTTATCCGCCTCGTCTATACGCGCGATGAGGAGCACAGTGGGTGAGCCCGATCGATCATTGGGGCGCGATTGCGGCTCGTCATCCGTTTCGGTTGCAAGCCAGCAAACCTGGGCGTCCTCGTATCGCCCGTGGACACGAACGACACGGTCCCGTGTATAGGACGAAATGGCCAGGCGCAGCGAGGCCGCATCCAGCGCACGACGGCGATCTGGCCGCAGACCTTCCCAGACCTCGATGCCCGCCATCCACACTGCGAAAGGGCGTCGTGGTCCCAGGAGATACCCATGGACGCGGGCCATTCCTGCGAAATCGAACAAAAAACGGTCGGATTGGAAAGCAGCCAAACTGCAGTTAAGCACAAAGGATAAGCGGTTTGTCGCACAGGCTTTGATGGGGAATCCAAAATCCGCCGGCGGCGCATTGTCGGTCAAGGAAATGGCCTTGAGGGGATATTGGTTGCGCACAATTGATTTGGCCATCAACCGAGCGAGACGGCATATGCCGCCATGTCCGGCCGAAAGGTTTTCTGCCGCGATAGCGAGACGCATTTTCTTCTGCATGAGCGAGACTGCTTTCGAGGAATGCGAAGGCGAACAATCGGCCTAGACCATGGTGCCCCATACATTGACGCTCGGCGCGGCCTCGAGGCGCTGCCTCACTTTCTCGGCGTCTCGCACAAAAATGAAGTTCCCAGGCGCTGGGTCCGATTCGATATTCAGTGGACGCAAGGCGCGTTCGAAAGGTGCGTACGAATGTTCGCGAAATCCGACAGAGTGCATTTGAGAGCGCAGCGCTGTCTCGTCGTGGCCGTAGCGCGCTCCACTGCTGTTGAGTTCCATGATAACCGCGAGCAATTCGGGATTTCGCAAAATATTGGCGGCACCGCGAATGACATCTGTCTCAAATCCCTCGACATCAATCTTGATGACACGCGGGCAATCCCCCTCCAGCGCCGCATCCAGCGTGATCATCGCAACATTTGCCGTTTCGTTGGGTGAGCAGCCTTTGCCCGATGCGTCAATCAGGACAACATGATTAACGCTGTCGAGAGTCTGCGTAAAATCAATGCGTCCTGACGCTGCGCCAACCGCCTCGCGGCGCGCAACAACAAGGTTCTCGATTCGATTGATGCGAATATTGCTGAGCAGCCACTCGAATGCTTGGGATGCCGGCTCGAAGCACACGCTGCGTGCGCCGACAACGGCGCTGGCCAACACGGTGAACGAACCGATATTCGCTCCCACATCTGCAAATAGGTCGTTGGGACGAAGGGCGTGCAGCACAAAGGCCATGTCCTCGAACTCGTGTAGCCCGACATAAATATTTCCGGTGGCCCCTGTCAGGCCAGGGACTGCGAACAACCTTGCGCCACCTACAAATTCCGCCAAGACTGGTCCCGGGACAAGTCTGGCTCCAATTTGCCATGCGGCGAAGCGACCGAGATTTTGCAGCATTCGTCCTCGGCTGAGAGGATGACTGATGATGAACCGAACTGTCGCTGCCAAGGTCATGTATGATCCAGCATCCCAGCCGCTATCGGCACTGGAAGGTCGGTTCCAGAATCGGGAATGTGCACTCGAGACGCCGCCAACGCGCGATATTTCGCTAGGACCTGCTCCATGCGGGCATCCACCGAATATCCCGACTCGAGACAGCGGAGACGCCCGGCTTCCGCCACCCTGCGACGCTCGTTGTCGTTCGCCAGATAGTGCTTGACCTTATCGACAAGCTCATCCGTATCCGAGAACATGGCGCATTCCTTGCCCTCCAGGAAATATCGACTGACCTCATCGTTCCGCTCATGCAGCATGAAACCGCCCGAGGCTGGGATCTCAAAACTGCGCGCCGTGATGAGATCCCCGCTCGAAGCGCCCGGTCTGGCCTCGACGAGCAGCCCAAGACTGATGCGAGACGCGCGGATGCATTTGGCATATTCGGATCCGAGAACGAACTGGTGTTCGGAGATGCTCCGCATTCGGCTCGACGCCTTCTCCCATTGCGCGCCCCACACCCTGAGCTTGATGTCAGGCATAGCGTGGGATAGCTGCAGAAGCAGATCCTCTTTCTTCGGAGACCAGGTGCCGATGAAACACACGTCCGACGCGTAACGATCAATGTCTGACTGTTCGAGCTTGACAGGCGCATGCACCTCCGGATCGAACGCATGCGGCAGGAAAGAAGCGTTGCGCACGCCCGCAAGGCGTTCCATGTCGCCAAGACCAAATGATTTGGTGGTGAAAACCCAGTCATACAGCGGTAGGGCTCGCGGAATATATCGGGTATCCGCAGTGATGCTGGTATCGGGAAAGAAGTTGATGGCAATTGCGCCCTTTGCTTTCACTGAGCGGAGCGTCTCGGCAGTCAAGTAGGGGCCCTTGAACACGAAAAGGAGATGAGGCTGCAACCTGTCAGCGGCGGCGATGACATCCCGGTTATATTCCGACACAAGTACCGGCGTGATCAGGCGACGGAGGATCTTTAGAGGGGTCAGCTGCCAAGATCGCGGAATCGTATCTGCCTCGGAGCACGAAGATACAGAATGCCCTCCCCTGCGAAACGCCCGCACGAATGCGTAGCAGTTCGCCCCTTGCCAGTGATCGGCAAGTGCCAATATTCTCAGTGGACCCTGTTGATCGATCACCCGTTCTCCACCATTCCGCTCGATGTTATCCCTATAGATGATCAGTGGACCGACTGTCGACCAGCGTCCCCCTGTGTCGTGGCTCAGGGTGTCAAATCGCTTCCAACTTCGACCGCTCGACAGCCCAAGAAAATCCGGCGCGATCACTTACGGTTCATTACCCGCTTGATCCGACGCGCAGCATGAAGCGCCGCTTCACAAGCCGACGACGCTGCCATGGCAACACGCCACGGACTGAGCGCGGGCAATGGCAAAGAGTTATTCAAGATATGGCGGAGTTCTTCCGTGGCCGGAGGGGTGATCGGCTCATCATCTTCCGTACTCCAAGCGCGACGAAGCGATGGTCCGAGCCGCTGCAGCACCTCGACCGGGGGACAGTGTCTTTTCTCAAACGCGCTCCGGGGAAGGAAACTGACGAAGATCGACGTTCGCGCAACTCCATTCGAACGCAGCCGACCATGCCAGGTCGCATTGTAGAACAAATATGCGTCGCCCGGTACACCGGTCGCCCCGACGAGCTTGCTCCTGATGTAGTGCGGGGAGAGCAAGGGGAAAGAGTCCAGCACGCGAGGCCACCGATGCGAGCGGGGCAGGAACCCGGTCGTGCCTGCCGTGGACGGTGTATCGGACAGCAGAATGCTGAGCGACATTTCGCTCAACCGATCCTGGTGCATGCGCAGCGCGCGCCCACCGGGGTTCGCCCTCCGCGCCTGGCTATACCAGATCCGGTAACCGGAGCCGAGCGCGCCAACCAGCAGATGTTGCACGACCGGGCTCGAAAGCGCCGCCTCAATCGCTTCGTCAACCAGAGGTGACTTGCCGATGAAATCGAAGAAAGCCGTGTCTCTCCTGGGGCCGGCGAATAGGAGCGCCCGGTACAACCCGCTGGCGGCCCATGCCGCGTAGCGGTCCCACGTGACCGAAGGCTCCGCCAGCAAACGTTCGGCCTCCCGTTCGACGGCAAGCACTTGATCCTGATTCAGAAGTCCGGACAACTTCACAAACCCTAATTCAGTCAGTTCCCGGAGCAACGCTTGGGGTTCCGGCTGCGTTTCGGGTGGCATCAATTTCCCCCATGGGATATCAGGTAAGGCATGCGTGGGACCGATCCGAGAAGCCGACGGTCGCGGGGAAATTTTGGGCACCGAAACCCAGCATCGGCGGTCAGAATTGCGCTACTAATCATGATTCAGCGCAGCTGAGATCCGCGAGCTGTTGCACCAGGCTCCCCGCATTTCCCGCCTTCAGATCCTCATTTGTCCGCAAAAAATGCTCTCATCGAATCCGACACACGCTCGATTTGCGCATCGCTCAGTTCAGGATACATTGGCAGCGACAGCATCCGCTTGGCAGCTCGTTCCGAATGAGGGAAGTCACCTATCTTGCGCCCAAGATCCGCGTATGCCTCTTGCAGGTGAATTGTAATCGGATAATGGACAATGGTTTGAATACCGGCTGCCAAGAGATACTTTTGTAATTGATCGCGGCGTTCCGTTTCTATGATGAAGAGATGATAAATATGCGTCGAAAAATTCGGTAGATGTTGAAATGTAAGATCGCCGACTCCCTTGAGCATCTGGTGGTATTGCTCCGCATGCTTCGCTCGTGCCTCGTTCCAAGTCTTCAGGTATTTAAGTTTGACACTCAGTACCGCAGCCTGGAGCGTATCCAGGCGCGAGTTCACTCCTTTTTCATGGTGATGATACTTCGAATCCTGCCCATAGTTGCGAAGTCTTCGCAACTTTGCTGCCAGGTCCGAGTCACTGGTAGCTATTAGGCCTCCGTCACCATATGCGCCGAGATTCTTTCCCGGATAAAAGCTGAAGCACGCTGTGGTGCCCAACGAACCGCACGGACGACCCTTGTACAAGGTGCCATGCGCTTGTGCAGCATCCTCGATGATATGCAATTGCTTGCGCTTACCGATATCAAGGATCGGATCCATATCCGCGGCTTGCCCGGTGAGATGCACCGGAATGATCGCGCGAGTGCGCCGGGTCAGGGCCGCTTCAATTCGCTCGGGATCGATATTGTAAGTGCCGGGGTCACAATCGACAAGCACGGGCGTCGCTCCGACGGCGCTCACCGCGAGGGCGGTCGCGATGAATGTATTGGCTGGGATCACAATCTCATCGCCTTCGCGAATCCCGAGCGCTTGAAGAGAAAGGCGCAATGCCTCCAGCCCATTACTCACGCCGACGCCGCGCATCGCGCCAACAAATCGAGCAAACTCACATTCAAACTCCTCAACCTCCGCGCCGAGAATGAAGTTGCACCGCGACAATACGCATTTGATCGCCGCGTCCACTTCATTCCCGATGGAGTGATATTGAGCTGCCAGGTCAACAAATGGCACAGCTTCCATGACTTTATGCTCGGTTGAATCGCGATTCGCTGCTCTTTACTGGGCAAGACCAAGGCTCTTTCGCGATTCCTCGCGGGTGAAGAAGCTTCTCTCGCCTAGCTGTGCAAATGCTTTGCCCGAATAATAGCGGGCCCTGGTTGGGTCTTGTGGCTGCGGCGTGATTGTCCAGAGATTGGGCATTGTTTCTTTGAAGAGTTTCCATCCGAAATTTATGCATCTGTCATAGACGTCGATCACCTCATCCACCGCCGGATTGATCGGAAAGCGCGTAATAGCCACGATCGGACCATCATCTATGCCGGTCGAAATCTCATGTATGGTAACACCATGCTCTGTCTCTCCGTTCTTGAGAGCCCAGTTGATCGGATTCACGCCGCGATATTCAGGAAGTGGCGCATTGTGAATATTGATTGCTTTGGTGCAGCGAGCGATCCAATCGGGCTTAAGAATCTTATCGTATGTAACCGAGATCGCAAGTTCGATCGCGCCAGCGGAGACGTCGGCTACGCGTCCGGATTTGATGACCTCGACATTCTTCCCCTTTGCCCAGTCTTCCAGCCGGAGGGTCCAGTTAGATGGGGGGTTGTTTGGAACGACGTGTAGCAATTCATATTCTTCACTATCATGGAGCCAATTTGCCACATGCACCGCCAATACCCCCTTTCCTAGCAGAACAACTCTCTTCCTCATCGTCGTCTTCCGATAAATGTTTAAGCCAATGCGCCATTCACTGATGGCAAAAGTAATTCTCAAGTCACGCGGTGTAGAAGTCCTACGATCAAACTCCACTCTTCACTTCTTTTGAACCGTCACAGGAGCGCCGCCGCGCGCCATTGACTTTGCCGCTGCTTCCAGGCTGCGGACAACACCGGCCGCAAAATGGCCGTCGGACCGATACGGTTTGCCATCGAGCGCCTCCAGAAAGTGTTGGTTCTGAATGCTTAACGGCTCCGCAAGCTTGACCCTGGGCAGCCTGACATCGCCATCCCACATCGAGATACGCAGAAACTCAGCATAATCTTTGTAGTCAGGTTCCGCCATGGCACCTTTGTCGTAAATTGCTACCGGCGTGGTCAAGTCGAGATCGTCCCAGGTTGCCATTCCCTTGCTACCGACCGTTGAAATCTGGCGCACCTTCTTTGGATCGAGCCAACTCGCCCGGATATTGGCGACGACTCCTTGAGGATATTGCATTGCGATAAAAACGACATCTTCTACGCGGGGTTGGAGATAGGCGTGTCCAGTCGCCGAAACTGTTTCCGGCTCACTTTCAAGCAGCCAATTGAAGATTGAAATGTCGTGTGTAGCCAAATCGTACGCGGCATTCACGTCACTGCGGATTGGCCCAAGATTGGTCCGCGACGCGGCGAAATACTGCAGCTTACCGATTTCTTCGGTCTGACACAACTCTTTAAGTTTAATGATCCCGCCATTAAATAAGAACACGTGTCCGACCATCAGCACCCGCCCGGCGCGACCCGCCATCTCCACCAACTCGTCGGCCTCGTCGGATGTCTTCGCGAGTGGCTTCTCGCAAAGGACATGTTTGCCTGCCGATAGCGAATCGCGAACGAGCCGATGGTGCGTCCCGGTCGGAGACGCAATGACGACAGCGTCGATCTCAGGATCTCGCAAGACCTCAGCTATATCCTGGACGCACTGGGTCCCCATAAATTGGTCACGGAGACGCGCAAGTCGCGCGCCGTCGTTATCTACGAGGGTTTTGACTCGGCTCTTTGGGAGAGAATTGAATAAACGGACATGATTCGAGCCCCAGTGCCCGCACCCAACGATAGCTAAGGTTTTCACAGCCAATGTTTCCTGATCTCAGCGGGCGCGTGGGCCGAGTAGTATTAGATTATCGGGAGTTCCGTAGTCTCCGATATGGGCTCGAGCAGCGTCTCTTGCGAATGGCGTAGGCCTGCTCAGCATCCCGCGTCGGCAGCTTCACCCGGGCTCTCGTGTTGCCATCTGTGACGCGCGTGCGACCGCAACGCAGTCATTACGCCTGCGACGCATTCTTCGTAGCTCCAGCCGCGGATTAGTTCCGACGAGCGGACGCCCATCCTTCTGCACGCCTCAACATCCGCGGCCATCCTTTCCATTGCATCGGTAAAGGCCTGCTGATCGCCATATTTCACAATCATGCCGTTATCACCGTGGCGCATCAAATCGACAGCTGACGCAATTTGATTGGAAGCAATGACGGCCAGACCGGAGGCCATTCCCTCATTGACGGTCAGCCCCCAATCGCCCGTTGCGGCACTATCCAATCGGAGCAGGACATCGGAAATAGCATATACTCGTGGCAATTCGGATTGATTGACAAAGCCGAGAAAATGGACGCTCGGAATTTCTTCACGTGCGACCCGGTTTTCCATTGCCTCTCTTAATTCACCATCACCCGCAATTAAGAGAGCCTTGTTACGACACCGAATATGCTTATAGGCGCTCAGAGCCTCAAGGGGCTGCTTTATAGGTATGAGTTTGGCCGGGAATAGGAACACCACCGTATCGGGGAGGATCCCCATCGCGGCCCGGATCTCATCACGTTTAACCCGCAATTCGGCTGCGCGGTCGGCAAAGAATTCGTTGTCGACCGTATAGGGAACCAAAACGATCCGATTCTGCGGAACGCCATAGTGTCGGTAGAACTCCGTGTTCATCGTTCCGATCGCGAGAAACGCACTGACTTGATGGAATACGAGTCTTATAAAGACTGATTTCGTGAAGCGGATATACCAAGGGCGCCGGCGAACGCGATCATAGGTGAGCGAAGATTCCGAGCGATAAAACACCGGGGTACCGGTCAACCGCGCAGCGACCAGTGCCATGATATTCGTTACATAATTATAGCCATCCAACCAAATTGCGTCGTATCGATGCCGGAATAGTTGAGTTATGATCGACGGGTTGATCAGGCTATGGCGGTGAAAGCCGCGTTGCTTACGAAGATTAGGCAGAAAGACGTAGCGGTAGCCCTCAAGCAGCGACAGATCCCATTTGATCATCCGGCCGAAACCCGGATCAAAAGCGGCCTCAGTACTCCCTTTGTCACAGTAATAGACGATCATTTCGATGTTGGCTTCTCTTGCGAGTCGGCGATACAGGGGAGCAAAATATTGGATCGGATGAGATGACAGGATGGCAAGACGATACTTCATCAGCGAGTCTCCCGGGGGGTCCCTTTGGCCATAACGTGGATCGTTTTTATTGTTTTGTTGAACATTTTCTCTATTCATGGCCGGCACACGGCCCCAAGCGCCTGCCAAATCATGGCGCGACTCTTTGACACCGCATCGCTCTCATTGACAACTTGCTCCGCGAGGCCCCGGGCCCCCTGCGCAAGCCGCGCGCGCCCGGTGCGATCAAGTGCGGCAAAAGCATCGATGGCGGCCACGTAGGCCCACTTCGTGTCGAGAGGCAGGCTCCAGCCGGCGCTCTTTCGCTCGAGATCGAGGAACGGGGTGCGATCGCTGATCAGAACGGGCACACCGACGGACAGTGCATCAAGGATCGCGTGCCCGAAATTCTCCCCATGCGTCGGAAGAAAGAAGAGTTCGTATCGGGCTAGGGTTCCCGGCACTTGGGAATTGGCTATCTCGCCTTTGTGATTCACGCTCACATGCGGCGGCAACTTGTCGATGATCGCCCGGCATTCTCGCCAATAGCCCGCCTCCTGAATCGGCCCGTAGATATCAAACGTCACAGGCGACCTCACTTCTTTCAGCACCTCCAGCGCATAAGCTAGGTTCTTGACGCGAGCGATACGGCCGAGGAAGACAAGGCGCAGGAAGGAAGAACGCGCAGAGGGATGCGTTGGGGAGGCGTGCGCCGCAGATGCCCTTTCGATCTGACGGATATTCGGCGCGACGAGGACGCCGCGCGCGAACGGGCAGCGGTTGCGGGCGTCCTCGGCCTCGCGTGATCCGGTTGCATGCAGCCACACGTCCTCGACCAGCCCGAGATGGTGAGCGAATTTGAGATATGTTTGTTTGCGATAGCTTTTGAGACCGAGCGCGCCGTCCGCGAACTCGCCCCTCGTCGAGAGGATGGCGGGCCGTCGTGGCGCTTTGCCCCTCCGGCGCAGCACAAGCGCAGGGATCGTGAACTCGCGGTCGAAGAAGCCATTCATCATCAGGAGGTCGTACGGCGTCGCGCGGAGGATCTCGCCGAGCCCACGCGCACCCAACGCCGCCGAGACCGCGCAATAGTGGAACACCGCAAAGCCACGATCGACCCATTCGCCCGACGGCGCCAGCGCCCGTCTGGCTCCGAACGGCCGATCGCGGGCGACAACCTTGAATTCGAACTCGTCCTTGAGCGCCAGCGCGAACGAGCGAAAGCTCTGATTGGGTCCGGTCGCCTCGTGGCCGGGCCAGAAGGCGCCGAGCAGGACCAAGATGACAGGTCGGCCCGAGGGAGTTGGCCGCTCCGCGGAGGATGGTGCGCCGCATTCGGCCGCCAGCCTTCTGATCGAGGTCGTTGTCACGCCGGCTTACGCCCCATCAGCAGTAGATAAAGACCGAACCGGTTGCCCATCATCCGAATAAAGGGGCGAGGCCAAAGTCGCCACGCCAACTTGAATGGCCAGTGCTCGTATTTTTGACTTGGTTTTGTCAGGAGCAGATCACCTGGACCGCGAGCCTGGTCGCGACGTCAACATCATTATAACCCGATGCCTGCACGAGGTCACGAGCTTCGCACGCAGTATAGGCCTTCGTGCCCGGGCTCTCCAAATGCCAATGAACAGCATCCCTTAGGCCGAGCGTAAGCTGGCCCCTTGCCAGTCCATGAATGAAATAGAGCATCGCCGCCGCCCAAGAGGGCACGTGGTAAATCATGGTTCGCATTTGGCTGCCCGGCTTCAGGACGCGCAGAACCTCGCGATAGGCCTGCGCAGTGTCCGGCGTGTGATGCAGCACGCCCCAGGAGTAGACGATCGAACGAGTTGTCGGGAAAAGGCAAAACTTCAGCATCGGCGGTACACAAGGTGTACCCTTCCTCGTCTACGCCTTCCAGACAAAGGCGCTCACGGGTCAAGGCGATCCCGACTTCAGTCAGATCAATGCCAGTTGCATAATCACAATGGCGGCACCACTGTAGGAAATCCGAGCCGGCACCGACCCCGATTTCAAGCACAGTCTTCCCCCGCGCCTTGCTCGAACCGCGCAAATTCCGAGATATACGGTTCGAGCTCGCAACGTCGGCACGTGATCTCACGGAACCATTCCAAGCGATCGGACTGCTCCCCGTACCGAGTGCCACAGGCGTCGGTCTCCCCACGATCGCGCACCTGCGCCTTCAGCCTCTGAATACCCGGCTAGTGGTTTGATTCATTCTGAGGATTCCCAAATCGACCGAAGCAGTTCAAGCTCCGGTGATGAGAACAGGCATCGTCGTCAACGTCACTGGGGAGGATCGCCGCCCGCTTGAGGCGATTGTCTCGGATCGCAGCGCTCCACAGAAGCATGTCTGGCGCGCCCGCATCATCCTGGCCACTGCGGACGGCTGCGGGACCACTGAGGTCATGCGCCGATCGGGCAAGGCCAAGCCTGTTGTCTGGAGATGGCAGGCACGCTTCATGGCCGAGGGCGTCGACGGGTTGTGGCGCGACAAGACCAGGCTGCCTGGCAAAAAGCCACTGCCGCCCGAGACGGTGCAGCGGGTCGTCGATCTGGTGCTCGGGCCGCCGCCCGGTGAGACGACGCATTGGACAGGCCGGATGCTGGCCAAGGCAGCGGGCATCAGCTTGCGCTCGGTGCAGCGCATCCTGGAGGCCCATCAGCTGGCCCCGCATCGTATCCGCACCTTCAAGCTCTCCAAGGACCCGAAGTTCGCCGACAAGCTCAAGGACGTCGTCGGCCTCTATGTCGATCCGCCCGCCCATGCGCTCGTGCTCTCGGTCGATGAGAAGAGCCAGATCCAGGCTCTCGACCGTTCCCAGCCGGGACTCCCCATGAAGAAGGGCCGCGCCGGCACCATGACCCACGACTACAAGCGCAACGGCACCATGACATTGTTCGCCGCCCTCAATATGCTCGACGGCACAGTCATCGGCCGCAAAATGCAGCGCCATCGCCATCAGGAGTTCATCCGCTTCCTTAACACCATCGAAACGCAGGTGCCCGCCGGCAAGCTGATCCACGCTATCGTCAACAACTATGCCACTCACAAGCACCCGAAGGTACGAACCTGACTCGCCAACCATCCGCGTTGGACGTTCCACTTCACGCCGACTTCGGCGTCCTGGCTGAACGCCGTCGAAGGGTTCTTCGCCAAGCTCACCAAGCGGCGTCTCAAGCGCGGTGTCTTCCACTCCCTCGTCGATCTCCAGGCCGCCATCAACCGTTTCATCGACGAGACCAATTCTGACCCCAAGCCCTTCGTCTGGACCGCAGATCCAGATCGCGTTCTCGCAGCCGTCAACCGAGGGAAGCAAGCGTTGGAGGCAATCCACTAGCGCCCCTCTACGACAGTATCTGACTTCCAGTAGCAACCGAGCTGACCTCCTTCAAATCGATCTTGTGAACCCTGGCGAGATGCGCTCGAAACGCTTCGAGCCCATGCTCGCTGATAAATTGGCGTGCCTCGGAGATCTTGGCGTCGATCAGGAGGTAATAGCAAAGTCCATGAAGCGTGTGATATACTAGTCCCGGAAACCCATCCAGAAAGCCTAGTCTGAAAAACATGCGATACGCATAATACATGCAGCTTCTTATGTAGAGGGGCGAACGTCCAAATACGGTGTTTCGAAGGAAATTCTTGCGGGCCTGCGCGTGTCCCCCCAGACCGATACCTCCCTCACTTTCGAAAAGTTTGTGCTCGAGGTTGATATGGTCCACCATCTGCCGCGTTGCATAGCGATTGTGCTTGGCCAACCATGCGTCAATCCCGTGCAGGTTTTCGTCAACGATGTCACCCTTGGCAAACAGTATAGAGCTCCCTTGATGGAGAACGACATGTTCGTCCATCCATCGTTGCTCTACCGAAGCGAGGCCAGTGCGCCAAAGCCGTGTCAGGATGATCGGATAATAGCCGCCCCATCGTATCCAGCGTCCCATGAAATAAAATTTGCGCTTGAATTCTATTCCAGTAATCATTTCCGGGAGCGTGGGCAAGCGAGCAAAGATTTCCTCGACGAGCGGGGCTTCGAGATATTCGTCTGCGTCGAGTCGCAGAACCCACTCCGTGCCGACATCGCAATTGTTGAGCGCCCACTGGAACTGGTCGGCCTGATGCTTGAAGGCCCGCTGCACGACCTCCGCACCCATCTTCCGGGCGATCTCGACGGCCCGATCAGTCGAGAAACTGTCCACGACGATGATCCGCTCTGCGAGCGACACGATGCTTGCGATGCATCGCTCGATATGGATCTCCTCGTTGAAGGTGAGAATGATCACGGTGATCGACAAATGCGCCTTGTCGGCAGCGATGGCATCAAAGGTTTTCATACAGCTGCTCGTCACGCGTGTACCAGCTTATCCTGTCGGCGCACTTTCTGCCTCGGAACATCGAGCGTTGCGCCCAGGGCATGGCGGCGCGGACTGGTGGCGCCCGCGCTGCGAGAGCAACGCCAGTGTCTTGGGGATCTTGCCCGAGACTCCGCATCATCAGGGCGGGAATGGCGAGTTCTGGGTCGAAAAAGCCGTTCATCGACTGCAGCCGATCCGGCGCGTCGCGCCGGATTTGGCGCAAACCCGCCGCGCCACGGACCCTGCCGTACAATAGCGCGCCCTGGCAAAGCCGAGATCGGCCAAAGGCCCGGTTTGGACAAGGGGGGCCGTGCGCTCCGAGTTTGGACAAGGCGGCTCGTGCGCTCCGAGGGCCGGTCGCGCCACGAGGCGGAACCCGTACGTGACGCGCAAAAAGGCCGCGAGCGCCTTAAGGATCTGGATTGCGCCGCTCGACTCGTTGCCGGGCCAATAGGCACTCGGGAAGGCCAGGATGACCGGCCGCGCGCCTGCCGTCCCTCTGGCCGGGCGAACCGTTTCCTGCGCTATTGGTGACTGTATCACGTCAGATCTCGATTTTGTAATGCGTGCGCAGCCGCTCGCGGAAAGCGTCGCGTCCGTTTCTCCGGATGAAACTGCGCGCTTCGTCGATCTTCGCGTCGGTCAGCACGAAGAACCAGAAACCTTGCAGAAAATGCCAGACGAAGCCCTGCTTTCCGTCGAGAAACCCTCCGCGCAGCAGATATCGGTAGATAAAATAAAGGACGCTACGGATATATATCGGCGCGCGGGCAAAAATCCTGTTGCGCAGGAACCTCTTCCATCGCGCCTGGGCGTGCGCCTTGGTATCCACGCCTTCGTCGATCGAGTAGAGCTCGTACTCCCGGTTAATGAAGTCGACCATTTGGCGCGTTGCATAGCGATTGTGCTTGGCCGTCCACCAGTCGATATCCTGAAGATTGTGATCGACCAGATCTCCGCCGCGCAATTCGAGAATGCGGCCATGCGTGATGACGACCTTCTCGTCCATCCAGCGTTGCTCATAAATGCCAGCGCCCGTTCGCCACATACGGGTAAGGATGGTTGAATAATAGCCGCCGAATCGGATCCACCTCTCGCGAAAAATCACCTTCAGCCTGAAATTGACGGCAGCGACGTCGCTGCGCCACAGCGTGGCACCGCTGCGGATCGCGCTGATCAGCGGGGCCTCGAGATATTCATCGGCGTCGAGGCGCAAGACCCAATCCGTGGCGATATTGCAGTTTTCCTGCGCCCACTGGAACTGGTCGGCCTGATGCTTGAAGGCCCGCTGTACGACCTCCGCACCCATCTTCCGGGCGATCTCGATGGTCCGATCAGTTGAGAAACTGTCCACGATGATGATCCGCTCCGCGAGCGGCATGATGCATGCGATGCATCGCTCGATATGGATCTCCTCATTGAAGGTGAGAATGATCACGGTGATCGATAAGTGCGCCTTGTCTGCGGCGGCGGCATCGACAGTCTTCATACAGCCACTCGTCAAGCGTGTACCACCTCGTCCTGAGGGCGTCCTTGTGACTCGGAACACAGAGCGCTGATCACGCGCAATTGTCGGCGATGGTCAATGTGTTTTGGCCTGAGCAGGTCCACCGACACGCAGTGACTCCTTGATCGCGAATGTCGTCTCTGTCACCGCCACGAGATCCTCGAACGGGATCGGTGCTTCGCGTTGCCCACGCGTTGCGGCGAGGAAGGCCGAGACGAGGCTGTTCTGGCCCTTATCCTGCGCACCCTTGGTGATCCTGCACTTCCCATGTGATGTTGCGACGACGCGTCGAAAATCATCGATCTGCACGATCCGACCATTCGCGAACACCTCGATGTATTCCTTCGACACACTTGGGTCGCCGAGCGAAGAATAGACAATGGTGCCGGTCGAGCCATCACCGAAGCGCAAAAGGATGGAGACTGCATCGCCGTGGCTACGTGCGGTGATCGCGTGTGCTTCCACCGGAAGGCTGCCAGCCAGGAAGCAGAGCGCATCGACGAAGTGGCACACCTCGCCGACGATGCGTCCGCCACCCTCCTCACGCTGGATCCAGCTGTCGGCGGGAATGGCGCCCGCGTTGACGCGATAGAGCATGACAAGCGGACCGTTGCGGGGTTCGAGCGCCGCTTTAGCCTTGACGAGCAGCGGGGCGAAGCGACGGTTGAAGCCGACGGTAAGGACGCCACTTGTCGCCTGCGCAGCCGCAACAACTTCCTTGAGGCCATCGGCGTCGATCGCAAGCGGCTTTTCGCAGAAGACATGCTTGCCCGCCGCGAGGGCTTGAGCCGTATACTTGGAATGACTGTCGTGTCGCGTGGCGATGAATATGGCATCCGCTTCACCGTCGCGTAACGCTACAAAAGGGTCGGTGGAAGCTGTCGTGAAGCCGAACTTCTCGCGCGCGTGACCCGCGCTGATGCCGGTCGAGGTCACCACGGTGGTCAGGGTGACGTTGCCCGCCTTGCGCAAAGCTGGAAGCAGAACACCCTTGGCATAATTGCCGAGACCGATGAAGGCCACCCGGTTGGCATTGGATACCTTGGCTGGCGACGCTGCGCGCCGGACGGTCCTTTGCATGGCCCGCGCACCATCTTCCGGATAAGTGAGCAGGATGGCCAAATAGGGAACTCCGCTCTCCATCAGCGCATAAGCGGCTTCGGCGTTGCCGATCTCGAAGCGATGCGTGACGAGCGCCTTCGGCGTTACCTTTCCGTCGGCGACAAGATCTAGGAAGGCCTGCATATTGCGCTGCTCCGTCCAGCGCACATAGGGCAGCGGGTAGTCGTGGCCCGCAAGCTCGTATTCGGGATCGTGCCGTCCCGGTCCGTACGACAGGGACAACTTGAGTTCGAGCTCGCGTTTATAGAAGGGCTCGCGATCAATCGTCATGCCGACCATGCCGACCACCACGATGCGGCCTTTCGGGCGGCTCATCTCGGCAGCGAGGTTGATAGGCTCGCTCGATTTCGAGGAGGCGGTGATGATCACAGCATCGGCACCATGACCACCGGTGAAGCCGGACACCGCCTCCGCAAGTCCGTGGCTTACGGCCATGTCGGCGCCAAGCTGCTGCGCCAATAATGCGCGCTCGACGTTTGGGTCAACGCCCAGCACTCGGCAGCCATTGGCCTTGAGGAGCTGGACTGTTAGCAGGCCGATAAGCCCGAGACCCATGACGAGGACCCGCTCGCCGAGCGTCGGCGCAGCAAGCCGGACGCCCTGGAGCGCGATGGCCCCAAGCGTCACGAAGCTCGCATCCTCATCGTTGACGCCCGCCGGAATGGTTACGCTAAGGTGTTTCGGCACCGCATTGATCTCGGCGTGGTTGGCGAACGCCGCTCCGGCACACGCGACTCTGTCGCCAACCGCAATACCCTGCACGCGACAGCCAACTTCCAAAACTTCGCCGGCGAGGCTGTAGCCTAACGGGATCGGCGTATCGAGCTTTGCGAACACTTTCTCGATCGTAGGCATCAGCCCATCGCGACTCACGTTGCGCATGACGCGACGAACAAGGTCGGGCCGCGCCATTGCCTTGCCGGCGAGCGAGGCCTTGGCGAGGCTAACGAGTTGGCGCTCGGTGCCTGCGCTGATCAACGATACGCGCGTTGCAACGAGCAGGCTGCCATCGCCCGAGCGCGGCGCCGGCACCTCAGCCACGCTGAGCCGCCCGCTTCGGTAATTTTGCTCGACTTGCTTCACCGATCGCGCACCGCGCCGCCTTCCGTGCTTTGCACCTCGATCGTCGAAATGACATCGCGCTCGCCCGCCGCAAGGCTCGACACCAAGCGCCGGGTCGCAATTTCGCAACCCATGTCCGGCCACCATACGGCTTCCTCGAGGGCGAGCGGGCGGCTGCATGTGAGCGTAAGCGTAGCATTCTCGCGCTGGAGCCGCGTCACCGGTCCCTCGGTCTCCACCTTCACGTTGGGATGCAGCAGAAATCCAATCGAGGCGCTTCGCGTCGCATCGCCCTCGATACGGTCACGGATCTCGATATGGTGTGGCCCAGCCACGAAGCGGCGCACGTGTCGCGGCGAGCCCCGCAGCGATGCGAAACCGTCATGCGTGCCCTCGAGTACGAAACCTTGGGCTCTCTGCTGATAATGAAGCACCTTTGCTTTGGGCCTGCGTCCGCATCGGAATGAACCGAAGAAATCAGCCTGATCGGCACCATCGAATGAAAGCGTGTTATGGCTTGCTGCAGACCGTGACTGCTGGCGGCGCCGGCCGGCAACATACTCAAAGACGCCCTGATCGACGATGATCCGCTCGCCCGCCACCGACATCTCAAAGCTGAGAACATCACCATGGCCATGCGCAACGAGATCATCCGGCGCGATGCGCCCGCAGTCAGCGATCAGGTAGGTGTCACCAGCTCGCATTCCAAAGTAGCCGGCATCGCCGAATGCAAAAGCATATCGGGCAGCCGGACGCACGCCGAACAGTTGCGCGTAGGCGTCGAGACATTCCCCGGGCGCACGCGCCATGTCCAGGCCGGCATCGTTGAACAGCGCGACGCGACCATCGGGGTGGGAGAGATCGGCAATGGCCTGCGCCATCCGCTCGAGCGCCTTATCAAGCACGCCTCCGAATGGATCGTGGCCCAACATGTGGCGGCATTCGAGAAGATCCGCGAACACCTGACAATGGTAGGAGGGTGAGCGCTCGTAGTGCACCCCGTCACCAAGGATCTGCTCGCCGAGTGCCGCGCGAAGCAAGGCGAGGCCTTTGTCGCGCCAGCGACGCGTCGGCCCTCCCGTGAAATATGCCGAGGCCCAAATCAGAGCCTTGATGTTCTTGATGAGGTGGTTGCCACCCAGGTCGGTCTCGAGATTGCGTTCGAGGAACGAAAGCTGCTCGATGAGGCTGGCCTCCACCATCGCTACCGCGCTCGGTCTCAGCCGATCACGCCGGCGCGCCAGTTCCTGCATCCACACGAGTGTACGGATGGAGATCGCATAGCTGTTCCAGCTGTCCTTCCAAGCCCCGCGGCGCGAAGGCGGATTGTTCTCTATCCAATCGGCGACGAGCTCGGCCCACATATCGTCCGGGCTTTCTTCCAGATATTCCATGTAATGAAGGTTCATGCGCCAGAGCTGATGCTCCGGGCCCGGGCCCGGGGTGGCCCAGTCGATCTTGGACCCCGCGACTTCTTCGGTGCGGCCAAGGAAAGTAAACCGCTTGAGTGCGCCCATAACCTGTAGATGCCCGCGCCTCGCCTCGAACAGCTGCTGAGGTGGCGCAGCTGGCCGCGCCATCGCATAGGACGGTGTCAGAGCGCTCATGCGAAAACGATCGCGAATCGAGCGCCGCAAGGCGAGCTCCAGCCGGCGCGCGAGCTTGGTCGGCGGGATGTGACGGCCGAACGCGAAGGCGCGCGCGGCGCGATGCATTGCGTTGGCCCCTATGGCTCCGCATGCTGACTGACGACCATCGCCAGGCACTGCAGAGCGTCGGTCGCGGCCCATTGCCGCCGTCTCTGTGAGAATTTCGAGGTACCGGTCAGCGAGCTTGGTGCGATCATAATGTTGACGCACGTGGCTCGCGCCATTGTCACCGTAACGCGCAGCAAGATCCGGGTTCTCGGCAAGAAGCAAGACCGCGGCGGCGAGCTCTTCGGCGCTTTCGGGCGCGATGGCGATGCCAGCGTCGGCGTTTTTGAGCAGCTCGCGAGCCTCGCCCTCCACACCCAGGATGATTGGCCGACGCATAGCCATCGCCTCGAACATCTTGGACGGAATCACTTTCTTGAACGCGTCGCTGCGCCTCAACAGGATGAGGCTTACGTCCGTGGCCGCCCAAATGCCTGGCATCTCCGCCTTCGGCCGTTGCCCGAGAATGAAAACGTTGTCGAGCTCCCTCTCCCTTTTGAGACGAGCGAGTCGAGCGCGTTCGGCACCGTCGCCGACGAGCTGAAATGCTATTCGTGGATTGTCGCGCAATCGTTCGGCTGCATCGAGGATCGTATCGAGACCATGCGCCATTCCGTGCGTTCCGACATAGGCAGCCACAAACCGCCCATTGAGACCCAGCTCACGCTTGATGTCAGCCGCCCGCTCGGGCTCCTTGAAGAGGCCGAGATCGACCCCATTCTTGATAACTACGATCTTTCGTTCGTCATCGCAGTGCTCTGCGATGTGCGGAACAAATGAGTTTGTCACCGACACGATCCTGTCGGCGTGGCGATAGGCCAGGTGTTCGAGCCATTCGAGAACGCGCACGGCGAGCCCTTTTCGCATCGCGCCGACTGTCACGATGCTTTCCGGCCACAAATCCCTGATCTCGAGCACCCATGGCGATCTCTTGAGGCTGCGCGCCACAAGTCCGGCAAGGCCGCAGAAGAACTGTGGAGATGTCGAGACCACCACGTCGGCCGCGGGGAGTCGGGGAAGCGCCAGCGTTACCGCGACGAGATAAGAAGCGTAATTTAACGTGCGCCCCAGAAATCTCTCGTTGGCCGCCATGAATGTCCAAAGACGGATCACTCGCACACCATCGTCCATTTCCATCTGGTAGAGATGGTTCTTGTACCCCGCGTAGACTTTGCCGCTCGGGTGGTTCGGAGCGCATGTGATGACTGTAACTTCATGGCCGGCCCGCGCCCAACGGCAGCAATGCTCCGAGGTCCGCGACGCCGGCGCATTGACCTCCGGAGGGTAGTAATGAGAGAAGAAAACGATGCGCAAATTTCAATCTTTCGAACTGGGAGTTGCCATGGAGTGCCAGACACGGTTTGCAGCGTGAGGCCCGCCGGCCCGATTGAGCGACACGCGCTTCAAAGTAACTTCCCGCTCGTCTCCTGCACTGCTCCAAAGGTCTGAAGGAGATCTGACGTGCATCTTTACAACATCGATTGCATCGTCGGTGCGCGCCCGAACTTTGTGAAGATCGCTCCCATCATGCGAGCACTCAGCTGCCGAAATGGCATGAAGCTGCGGCTCATCCACACCGGCCAGCACTACGACATTGCCATGAGTGCTGTGTTCTTCGACGACCTCGCCATTCCATCGCCTGACATCAATCTCGAAGTCGGCTCGGGGACCCATACGGAGCAGACTGCGCGGATCATGATGGCGCTCGAACCCGTCTTCGTCGCACAGCGTCCAGATCTCGTGCTCGTCGTCGGCGATGTGAATTCGACGATGGCCGCCAGCCTTGCCGCGGCCAAGCTCAACATTCCCGTTGCGCATGTCGAAGCCGGACTCAGGAGCTTCGACCGCACCATGCCCGAGGAAATCAACCGCCTCGTGACCGACCGACTTTCCGATCTGCTGTTGGCTACCGAGCCCTCGGCCGTCGACAATCTCGTCAAGGAGGGCATCGCAGCCGGTCGGATTCATTTCGTCGGCAACGTCATGATTGACTCTCTTCACGCCTGCCTCGATCGCGCCGTACCCGCCCGCGGCACTTTGGTTGAGATGGGGGCAAGCGCCGAGTTCATCACGGCAGCAACTGGGCGTGGATTCGGGTTTGTCACGCTCCACCGGCCAAGTAATGTCGATGATCCGAGTAAGCTCGCGGCGCTTCTGAAAGCACTGATCCGCATCTCGCGCGACCTCTGCCTCATCTTCCCGCTGCATCCGCGGACAAGAGCCGTCATCTCGGCGGCTCACCTCGGTGGTCTCTTGGAACGGGGAGCCTTGTTTGCAACTCCCCCGTTGAGCTATCTGCGCGCGCTGGGCTTCATGCGCGACGCCAGGCTCGTTATCACCGACAGCGGAGGCGTGCAGGAGGAAACCACCGCGCTCGGTGTCCCATGCCTCACGGTCCGAGAGAATACCGAACGGCCCATAACTGTACAGGAAGGCACGAACACGCTCGTCGGCAGCTCACCCGACGCTCTCATTGCGGCCGCCGAGCACAGCTTACGCTCCAGAGTCGGCAAGGGAAAGATTCCTGCGTTGTGGGACGGCAGAGCCGCCATCCGTATCGCTGACTGCATCGAAGCCTTTCTACGCATGAGAAGCGCAGGATAGTTTCCGCAAGCCCCTCCCCCTGCCAACACTACGCCGGTACAACATGAGAGGCCGTCACACCTGCCCTTCGGCATGCATTACGCGTATCGACAATAAGGTTCGCGCTATTCGCAAGCGCAACGTAATCAACCACATCATGATCAGTCACTATGAGGATTGCGTCGTAGGATAAGAAGGCGGAAGGGCGCCACTCTTCCGAGTGACGACCGGATAGCGTCTTGTGCTCCCGCATTTCCGGAATGACCGGAACGAAAGGATCGTAGTATCCGATCTTCGCGCCTCGTGCTTCAAGCATTTCCATAAGACGTAGCCCCGGGCTTTCACGGGTATCGTCGACATTCTTCTTGTAGGCTACGCCCATGATCAGGATGCGCGCGCCTCTCAGTCCCTTGCCGCTCGTCGCGTCGACCGCACGGGCGAGCTCGTTCACCACATATTGTGGCATGCTCGAATTGATTTGACCGGCAAGCTCGATGAAGCGGGTCGTGATCCCGTACTCCTTAGCCTTCCAGGTCAGGTAAAAGGGATCGATCGGAATGCAATGTCCGCCCAAGCCTGGTCCAGGATAGAAGGGCATGTATCCAAACGGCTTGGTTTTTGCGGCTTCGATCACTTCCCAGATATCGATGCCCATTGCCGCGTAGACGATCTTCAACTCGTTGACGAGTGCGATATTGACTGCGCGAAAGATATTCTCGGTCAGCTTGACAGCCTCCGCCGTTGCGGTGGACTGCACCTTGATCGTCTTCGTCACGAAATTGTCGTAGAGCGCGGCGGCTACGTCCTGCGCTTCTTTGCAATCGGCGCCGATCACTTTCGGTATTCGGGACGTTGAGAAATCGGGGTTGCCGGGATCCTCGCGCTCTGGAGAGAAGGCGAGAAAGAAATCACGATCGCACTTGAGTCCGCTCGATTCCAAAATCGGCCGAAGCACCTCCCGCGTCGTTCCGGGGTAGGTTGTCGATTCGAGAATGACCAACTGCCCGCGCCGCAGATGCTTTGCAACCTCCTTCCCGGACGAGATAACGAATGAAAGATTCGGCTCGAGATGCTGGGTCAGTGGAGTCGGCACGCAAATGAGCAGCGCGTCCGGCTCTCTGAGCCGCGAAAAGTCGGCGGTCGCCGACAGCATTCCCTTCTCTGCCAGTGGACTGATCCGCTCTGACGGAATGTGGCTGAGGTAGCTTTGCCCTTTACCGATCGCGGTAGACTTCCGCGGGTCGGTGTCGAACCCCAGAACCTTCAATCCCGACTCGGAGGCTGCCACACATAGGGGAAGTCCAACATAGCCGAGACCGATCACGCCGATCAGCGCCTCTTTCTGCTTCAGTCGTGTCTCGAGTTCAATTGCAACGTCGTTGGGCTCTCTCATCATTGGCCTCTTTTGCCGGGATTCCGAACGCCGGCCGGAATAAACCCCCGATTGCTCGGATAAGGAGACCAATCTGTGTTCGCTGTCGCGCCCCCGAGCCGAACATAATCGCCTGCGCCTACCCGATCCACGTCCCGACAGGAGGTCGACGAAATCCAGCGCGCCCAGTCTCGACTCCACAACCTGCCGTCCGCATTTCTCCCGTGCCGGCGTATCGGCGGCTGCCTAGCGACGGTGCGAGACCAGGCGTCCAACGGAATCCCAAATCCTGTCTTTGGGCGGCCAACGACCCCGCTCGGAAGCGCGCGCCGCAGAGATCCGGCGAGCAGCGTCTTGCCGTTCCTTCCCTGCATGCCCACCAAGATGGGTGCAACGCTCTGCAAGAGCTGATAATCCACGAGCGGCGTGCGGACTTCGAGCGAATGGGCCATACCTGCCCAGTCCGTGTCGCGCAGCAGTTGATTTCTGAGATAAAGACAGGACTCCAGTGTCGCCACTTTGCCGAAGGCCGATGACGGCTCGGGCTGAAGCACCCGGGCGATGTGGGCCAAGGGTCTGAGTATCGCAAGACCCTCGCGCACCAAGCCTTCGTCCTCGACGATCCTGGCGAGTTCAAAGGGTAAAAAAAGTCCGCGCTGCAGAAGATAGTTCCCGGCGTAAGTTCCCCCGTAGGCGAGAAGTCCAGCGGCCTTTGGATGAATGGAGAGCCCCAGCGCAGTGGCTGATCTGACCATGCGCCTGAGAACGCCATCGAACCCGCGAACACTGCGCGCAAGCCGGAGCCATGACACACGCCTTGGCAGGTGCTGAAAGGTACCGTAGCCGCCGAGCAGCTCGTCGCCTCCGACTCCGGAGATGGCCACTTTGAGACCGATCTCGCGTGCAGCTTTGCTTACAAACCAGGTGTTGATGCCATCGATGCTCGGCTGATCCATGGCCGCGACGATTTTCGGCAACTCGTCATAAAATTCCTGCGCCGTGATCCAACGGGTGGTATGGCTCGCCCCATAATGTCTCGCGGTCGTCTCCGCCAACGGCGACTCATCGTTTGCTGTACCTCGAAACTCTTCGAAAGCGAGCGTGACGGTGCTGATTTCGTTCTGGCCGACCTCTCTCATCAGCCCGAGCAACGCTCCCGAGTCGACCCCCGCTGAGAGGAACGCACCAACAGGCACATCTGCAACCAGATGATGCCGCACGCTGTCGACGACGGCATCGCGGAAACGTTGTTGGGCCTCGGCGCGTGGCGTCACGCGATCTCGCGCTTCTGCGTCGCAATAGGTCGCCGCGATGGAGCAGTAGTGCTTCGGTCCATTAGCCCCCCTTGAGTCGACCGTCAGCGTCGTCCCCGCGGGCATCGACCGGATCGCTCGGTAGGTGGTGAAGGGCTCGGGAACGCTGCCGAAAAGATAGTAGCCGACCACACCCTCAGGAGCGGTCTCCGGCGAAATCCGCCCACCCGCAACGAGTGCCTTGACGCTCGAGGCAAACTGAATCGATCGGCCATCGTCGGCATAGTACAGGGGCTTGATACCGTAGGGATCACGCCCCAACAGCAGTCTCCGGCGTTCCGCGTCCCAGAGACCGAAGGCATACATGCCGCGCAATGCGGCGATCATTTCTACGCCGCGGCGCTGGTACAAATGGATCAGGACCTCGGTATCCGACTGGCTCCGGAACCGACAGCCTTGACTTTCGAGTTCTCGGCGCAGAGCGCGATAATTGTAGATCTCGCCGTTGAAGGTCACAGCGATGACGCCGTCGGCACTGAGCATCGGCTGCGCCCCACTTGCGGTGAGGTCGATAATCGAGAGGCGCCGGTGCCCAAATCCGACATCTCCCTCGGCAGAATGCCATTCGCCGCAGCCGTCAGGACCGCGTGCGGCCATAGAGTCCCGCGTACGCCGCAAAGCGTCTCGGTCGACCGCTTCGTTTCCCCGATACGCGTAGATGCCGTTGATGCCGCACATCGCACATAACCTTATGGCTAGCCCCAAATTGATGCCGAGCTCTCCATTGCAGAAATAACGCACGTATAGATGGACGGCCCCGGAGATCAGGGCCAATTCGCACAATTTCGGGCCATTTCGCGATCAGCCGACTTCTTCGGCGACATCTTCGCCCACGCTACCGCACATCGGGTGACTCGAGGTCACTCGATCCATCGCACCTAACCTCCGACCAGAGGCCAAGCGCCCTGTCACGCCAAGCTTTCGCTTGCCGCATTTGGCTGTTACGGCCGCACGTCACCATCCGTAAGGCGTGCGCCGCTTACGTCACGAACCGAAACGTCCTTCGAGCTTGCTAAATCGCGTGCCGAGCAGATGCCGGCCTGCCTCAGCTCGCGCCACGCCCTGTGAACGGCTGCGTTGTTGGCCCGCTCGCCAAGAATGAGCATCGGCGGAGTCTTCAGAATAATTTTCAAGTCGAGCGCGAGTGAGGCGTTCTTCAAATACCACACGTCCAGCGCAGCCTTGTCGGCGGGTGAAACAAGACGCCCTCCTTTGACCTGCGCCCAGCCGGTGAGGCCTGGGCGCACAATGAGGCGTGCGGCATACAAAGCTGGCTGATCGGCGGGCAGCAACGGACGCGGCCCGACGAACGACATCTCGCCCACCAATATGTGATAGAGCTGAGGCAATTCATCGAGGCGCATTCGCCGCAACAGCCTTCCGATGACTGATAGCCGATCCGCGTCGGCTAAGCGTCGCCCTGCGGCATCGTGGGCGGCGCGCATGGTGCGGAATTTGAACAGCTTGAACGGTCGCCCGCCGAGGCCGGGCCGCCGCTGCCAGAACACCACCGGCATTCCGACGTCCAACGCGACGAGAACGGCCACGACCAACGTCAAAGGCGCCAAAAAAACCAGCAACCACAAAGCTACGACGATATCCAGTGCCCGTTTCACACGCCAGTACGGCCGCCGCGCCAGCGCAGCCAAATCCGCAGCGGGGAATGAGAACGCGGCGGCCCCCTCCGCCGATGGTGGGCGCCAGTCGGCGCCCCTCGCTGCAAAACGGGATGGCGCCTCGAAACCCAGCTGTTCGGTAAGAAACTCGAGACGAATGCCCATAGACTTCTCGACGGACAACAACGCCCCCTGCGCCTCCGCCGACAAGCGCTCGAATGCGTCGACCACGAGGATGCGATCCACGGTCACGCCATGAACCTCAAGGGCTCGCAGGATTTCTGCGACCTCTTCGCAGGTCCCCAAAATCGGATGCCGATTCAGAGCGCGTCCAGTGTGTCGGCCGTGGCGCGCCAACAGCCCGGCGATGTTGACGCGCTCCGGTGCAAATTCGGCAACCGACCGCAAATAGAGATCGGTCAGAGTGCTCACTCCGACAACGAGCACCGTCTTACCTTTGCAGCGCGGGGCCACGGCTGGGGCCGTAGGGCGATCGCGGGCCGAGCACCACACGCGAAGCGCCGCGCGCATACCCACGAGGACAAACAGGATCAAAAGAGCCTGCAGGATCGGTAGAGCACGCGCCACCCCATCGAGCCTGTTGACCCAAAAGCTGATCACCACCGTACCGCACGTCGTCGCGACCGTAGCCGCCAAGACTCGCTGACAGTCCGCTATGGTGGTGAACCGCCATAGGGTGCGACTGATCCCCAAGAGGGCATTGACAGGTGCAGCTACGATGAGGGTGACAAGAAGGTAGGGCGCGAAGCCCTCCAACCTTTCTATCGAAGTCTCGAAATTATCGCGGATTAAGAGGGCTGCGACCGTGGCGAGCGCTTCACTAAGCAGATCAACCGATGGGATCACGAATCTACGCATTGTCTTACCCACAACGCAAAGGTTACGCTCTCCGAGGCCCGAATAATTGCCAGCGACGGCGGAAAACACGTCGAAGGCAACATTTCGGGGCTCGGCGCGAGCGACCCTCAACCCCCGTCGAATCAGATCGACGGCGACAGCTTTATGGTCATGCTTGGTCCGCGATGGCGCGGTCGCCCTGTCCTGTGTGGTACGGGGCAAAACTCCGCGACCCCCCCGGACCTGCAGTAAAGCGACTAGCGATGTCGTGCTTGCCCAGCGGCAACGAGCAAGCTATTTATGCGCACTCGTATTCGAGATGGACAGCTTGAGATTGGTCACATTGATAGCGACAATCCCAGAGGTAGTTGGCCGTCCGACGCATCCTCCACAGTGGGCTGTTGTCAATACCCATCCTCATCGAGAATTTCTTGCATGCGAGCATCTGTCCCGTCAAGCCTTTAGCGTGTACTGCCCCATGGTGCGGAAAAGGATCCGACATGCGCGACGCTCGCAGGATGTGCTGAGACCGCTATTCCCCGGCTATCTGTTCGCCCAAGTCGACCCCAACTTACATTGCTGGCGTCCTATTCTGTCGACGTTTGGTGTCCGAACGCTGGTCCATTTCGGCGAAGAGCTTGGTCTTGTAGAGGATTCTCTGATCCAGAGCTTCAAGGCACGAGAAACCGATGGCGCAATTACTCTTGCGTCGCCCATCTATCGAGTCGGCCAGCGCGTGCGTATTACCAGCGGAGCATTCGAGGGAACCGTAGTCAGCATCCTATCATTACACGAGAAGGACCGTATCGTGGTCCTTCTCGATTTGATGTGCCAAGCGGTCAGGATGAAGCTCGACGCGAACCGCCTGTCCGCGTTATAACAGCGCATCTTGCACGATAGGCCGTGCTGCCGAGATGCAAGCATCGGCCACTTAACACAGTTCATAACAAGCGGTGATGCCGACCGATCTCGGTTTCGGGGATGAATTCCATCGAAATCACCGAATATGACCGCAGACGATAGCTACGGTCTTGCCGGCAAGGTTGGCCGCTTGGATGAGAGCGATGCGGCTGTGAGATGGCGCTGTGTGTTGAATGTGTTGCGGACGGCTCTCATGAACGTCCAGAAGCGCTGCGCTAGCCGGGCGACCTGCGCCTGCATCTTGAACTCGCGTCGTCGCACCGACCGGTGCTAGACTTCGTCTTCGCTTTGGAGCATTTTCGAAAACACCCGCAACGAATGAATAAAGTGCGACAAGGGATTGAAGCGTCGGTCCATCGCGCTCTTCACCTTTATTGGCGGTGGGCGCGAGGAATGACGCTCGGCGTGCGCGGGCTCGTCATCGACAAAAACGAAAAAGTCTTTCTGGTCACGCACACATATGTGCCGGGGTGGCAATTCCCGGGTGGCGGTGTAGAACCCGGGGAGACACTGGTTGAGGCTTTGGCTCGCGAATTGGTCGAGGAGGGCAATATCGAAATCCTCGAACCGCCAGTGCTACACGGTATGTTCTTCAACAGCCGGTCATCTCAGCGTGACCACGTCGCGGTGTTTGTGGTGCGTTCCTTCCGCCAGACGCGCGTCCCGGTACCCAATCAGGAAATTTCCGCGCACGGATTCTTTTCTCTCGGAGCTCTTCCCGTGGATACCACGACCGGCACTCGGGCGCGCATCGCCGAGGTCATATTGGGAGCCCCTTCTTCGCAGCGGTGGTGAGGGCAAGTTCGCACGGCCCCTCAACTTGAGAGTGTGATTGCTGGGGCGAGGCCGGCGGCACGCCTCGAGCCAGTTTTCATGCGTCTCGGCCGCCAAAGCCCTAACAAGACCATTCGATGTCCCCTGAGATTCGCGAACATTTGCCGGCCTCGATCGCCTGCCGCTCGGCACGCGCGGCCGTCGAGCGCCGGCGCGTGGGACAAATCGGACGCGTCGACCGAAACCGACCATGCCATTCAAGCCGAAAAAGCCAAGCTCTTTGTCATCCATTCGAGAGGGGGGCACATTGGTAGGCATCCGCTTGAGCTAGCTCGCCGAGCGCGAGGCCAGGAAGGCGGCCCCCTGATCGAATAGCGGACTACGTCAGCCAGCGCTCGATCAGCGCTGCAACAACGGCGGCTGATGCAAAGGTCAGGGCGAAAGCGTATTTGCGCCAATCCGGCCGGCCGGCACGAGGATGATCGTAAAACGACATCGCTTGGCCTCCCTGCAATTTGTGGCGATCTCAGTGCTCCTTGATGCCTTAAATTAGGCCACGTGCCCAATTTGGCAAGAGCACCCCGACTCAATCAAAGAAGCCCCGCTTTTTTCGAGGCGGGGCTGAGTTGGGTCAGATCCGAAAGGCCGGCGGCCACTCCGCCCTGCGAAATTCTAGCTTCCAGCCCATGAGGGGCTCGTGACGCTCATGGTATTGAGGAGTTGGCCGCGGCCGATTTGCCCCCCATGTCAGCCGTAGCCAGGGCCTCGCCGATGTTTGCGCGCCGGCGGGGCCTGTCGTGCCTTGGCCGAGATCGCCTCGGAATGCCAAGGAGAACGGGCGCGTTCCCTGCTAGGTTTGCGGCAGCTGCGTAGGGTTGCTTATCCCAGCCGCCCCCCGCGGCAGGGCCTCACCGGTTCCCAGAGTTCCGGCGGAGCCCGTCGTTTATTGAAGTCGGTGCAGCTCAATAGAGGCCACGGCTAGTTCTCGTCAGGAGACCCTCCGCGCACATACCAATGGCATTGAGTTCTGACGTGCCGACCACGCCTCGCTCCCGGGCGAAGGTGACGACCTTGGCTCTCAGGGACGGCTGCTTCAATTCCAGCGGTCGTAGCGCGTTGCCGTGTCGCGTCGCGCTGCGGCGTATTTTTGCGCGGCCTTGCTTGTTGGGGAGGAGTGGGTCGGAGAATTCATAGTCCGGGTTTTCGCCGATCCCGGAGAGCCGGGAAGGCCTCGAACTCTGGCCGCGCCAAAAGTTCCCAAAAAGCCCTCACGCACAAGATCGGAAGCGATAGCGTACTTCTGAGCGGTGTGGGGAAAGGCGGTAGCGCTCGATAGCGCGCCCGAGTTCGGGGGAGCGCGCCGATTCTACCCAACATGAGAATGGCATCTGCTTGCAGATCAGCGGGGATCGCGCTGATCATGGGTATCGCGCGAATTGTTGGGGCACGCACCGCGTCATGAAATTGCTAGCGGGCAACGGGCAAGTTAGAAGTCTTGGTCAATCGGCGCAGGTTGGCACCGCACCGACGTATGCCGCCGGGTCCGCGACAAGGCTTGCATTCCGCTGTCCCCCATGCTTCCCCGATTTCTTCGAATTGGTCGGGGAAGCAAAAAACGGCCCTGACGGGCCGTTCTAATCAGCTGATTTTCATAAGGAAATTTGGAGCGGGCGATGGGATTCGAACCCACGACCCCAACCTTGGCAAGGTTGTGCTCTTCCTCTGAGCTCCTGAGCTACGCGGTGGCGAAGCATCAAGGATCGCTCACCAAGGACACGTCGATCATTGGTTCGCGCGTGACGAGCTCTGCCGGCCCGTCGATTAGGCATCCCATCGAAGGCGGCGTAGCTGGTCCGGGTAAGCAGCGCCTCGAGCGTCTTTTCCCGCTAGCCAGTAGCGAGAGGCGCGATTCGGAGAAAATCGCGAGGTGAATGCCAAGGCGGTTAGTCTCGGAAAATCATCGCATCGCTCGCGGCATAGCCGAGCTGCACCGTCTGGCCGGGCACTGTGGCGCCGCTGAGGTCGTCGACCGGGACCGAGGCGACGATCCGCGCGTCGCGATGCCTCACCCCGATGCGGATGGCGTTGCCGAGGAAGGTGACGTCGGTCACCACCCCTTCGAGCCGATACGTGGCACAGTCGGCAGCCGGCCCGATCCGCAGCTTCTCCGGGCGCACGCCGTGCGAGCGACCCTCGACTTGCAGACAATTGCATTCCCCAAGGAACGACGCCACGAACCGGTTCACCGGACGCAGATAAAGGTCCTTGGGCGTTCCTTCCTGCTCGATCTGCCCTTTGTTCAGCACCACGATCCGATCCGACAGATTGAGCGCCTCTTCCTGGTCATGCGTGACGAAGATAATGGTCACGCCGAGCCTCGCCTGGAGCTCCTTGAGCTGAAGCTGCAATCCCTGGCGGAGATTCTTGTCGAGCGCGCCGAGCGGCTCGTCCATGAGCAGGATGTCGGGGCTGATCACCAACGCGCGGGCGAGCGCCACGCGCTGTTGCTGGCCGCCCGATAGCTGGCGGGGGTAACGGTCGCCGAACTCCTCAAGGCCGACCAGGGCGAGCGCCTCGCTCATCCGCCGGCGCACCTCGGCGCGCGCCAGGCGGCGCATTTCGAGCCCGAAGGCGATGTTGGCGGAAACCGACATATGCGGGAACAGCGCGTAATTCTGGAAGACCATGCCGATATTGCGCTTGGCCACCGGCACATGACCGACATCGCGCTCGCCGATATGGATGCTGCCGCCGCCCAGGGCTTCGAAGCCGGCAATCAGCTTGAGCAGCGTCGTCTTGCCGGAGCCGGAGGCCCCGAGCAGAGTGCAGAACGAGCCTGCCGGAACCTCAAGGCTGAAATCGCGCAGCACCTGAGCGGCGCCATAGGATTTCGATACCTGCTCGAGCCGCACAGACTTGCCGCGCGCCGGCTTGTGGAGCGCCGACCCTTCGGTCATGCGGGCTTCCGCTGCAGCAACAGATTCACCATCAAGATCCCACAGGTCAGAAGCACGATCAGCGCGGCGACGGCGGTGATCGTCGGGTTGATTTCATGCGCCACGCCTTCGTACATCAGCTTCGGCAGGGTGCGGCTGCGCACATTGGTCAGGAAGATGGCGAGCACCACGTCGTCGAAGCTGGTGATGAAGGCGAAGACCGCGCCCGCCGCGATGCCCGGCGCGATCACAGGCAGCATGACCCGGCGGAACATGGTGAGCCAGGAGGCGCCGAGCCCAAGCGCTGCGAGCTCGAGATTGCGGTCGAAGCCGCCGAGCGCGGCGCGCACCGTGAGCACCACGAAGGGCGCGGCGAGCACGATATGGCCGAGCGCCAGCGCCCAGGGTGAGTTGATCAACCCGAAGGGTGCGAGCGTGTAGTAGAGCCCGACGCCCAGGATGATCGCTGGCATGATCATCGGCAACACGAAGAAGGCCTCGAGAGGCCTTGCGAGACGCCCGCCGAGCCGGCTCAGGCCAAGCGAGGCAGCCGTGCCCAGGACGGTCGAGCCGGCGACGGCAATCAGCGCGACTTCGAGCGAATTCCACACCGAGGCCAGCCATTGCGGCCGCGTGAAGAACTCTTGATACCAGCGCAGCGACCAGTCCCTCGGCGGGAAGGCGAGGAAGGGCGAGGAGCCAAGGCTCATCGGGAAGACGACGATGATCGGCGCCAGGAGGAACAGCATCACCAGCAGGCCCGCCGCCGCAACCGCCCACCCGGCCGGCGAGCGCCGCTGCGCGCCAATCTCCCGCGGCGCGCCGGCCGCGCCGCCTCCCCCGCCCGCTCCCAGGAGCCGGTCGAGGCCAAATATCGTCTGGAACAAGGCGAATAGGATGAGCGTCACCACGAGCACCACCACCGACATGGCGGCTGCGAGCCCCCAATTGAGCTGTGTATTGACGTTGAAGGCGATCATCTGGGCTATCATGGTCTGCGCCGCCCCACCCATGAGCGCCGGCGTCACGTAGTAGCCCAGCGCACTCATGAATACGATGGTGGCGCCCGCGAGCACGCCCGGCGCGGTGAGCGGCAGGAAGATGCGCCGGCATAGCGCCAGCGGCCCGGCGCCTAGGGTTTCGGCGGCCTGCACGACGCTCTGGTCGATGCCGCGAAAGGCGCCGTAGAGGGGCAGCACCACGAAAGGCATCAGCACATGGCTCATGCCGATCAGCACGCCGGGCAGGTTGTAGACGAAGGCGATGGGCTCCCGGATCAGGCCGGAGCCGACCAGCAGCGAGTTCAGGACGCCGTTGCGCTGCAGGAGGATGATCCAGGCCGTGGTGCGCACCAGCGCACTCGTCCAGAAGGGCAGGAGCACGCATAACGCCAGCACCTTGGCGAGTCGCGGCCGGACTGACGCCATCAGATAGGCAATGGGATAGCTCATGACGACCGAGATGACCGTGACCATGGCGGCAATCTCGAAGGTGGTCACCAGCGCGGTTCGGTAGGCTGGCACCTCCCAGATGCGCAGATAATTGCCGAACAACCCCGCGTCGCCGCCAAAGCTCAGGCGCAGGAGGTCGGCGACCGGCACGACAAACAGCGCGAGGAGGTAGAGGGCGAGCGGCAGCGCAGCGAGCTTCAGCCATCGCGGTTGCGCGCCCATCGGCTCAGGTCACGAAGAGCCGGCGCGGAAAATGGGTGAGGCGCTCGACGCCGGTTTCGGTGATGGTGATGGTCTCCGACATGCCGAAGCCGCGCGCCAGCACATAGGTGTGGAAGGTCATGCCGGGTGCGAAGGACCAGTCGCAGCCCGGCGCGGCCTCCAGGGGCTCGCCGCCATTCGGCTGCAGCATCAGCCCGACCGAGTAGAAGGTCTTGTTGGTGTAGCTGTCGCGCAGTCCCGCCGACAGCACGCCCTCGCGGTAGATGCGGTCGGGGACCTCGGCCCTGACGCCCGGCGCCACCGCCGCAATCGCCTCGTCCTGGATGGCGATGAGCCGCTCCACCGCGCGATGATCGTCGTCGGTGGCCCGCGCGACCTTCATCGGACGCATGAAGCGGGCATGGTAGTGGCGGACATTGGGCGTGCATTCCATCTGTACGATGTCGCCTCGCCGAAGGATGCGGTCAGAATAGCCGCCATGCAGATGGAAGGCGCGCTCGCCGGAGGAGAGGACGCCGGGTCCCGGCAGATCGCTGCCGGCACGGATCATCGCGGCGCAGACACAAGCCGCCATCTCGCGCTCGCTCGCGCCCTCCTTGGCGGAAGCGACAGCGGCCTCCATCCCGGCTTCGGCGGCGCGGGCGGCGCGACGCTGATAGGCGGTCTCGGCCGGCGATTTGATGAAGCGCAGGCGCGTGACGAGTTGGCTCTCGTCATGCCATTGCAGCCCGGGCAGGCGGGCCTGCAGCGCCAGGAAGCGAGCGGCATTGAGCGGCCAGGCCGAAAATTCGGCAGCGACCCGAGCCTTCATGCCCAGAGCTCCGCGGATCGCCCCCGCCGCGACCTGCAAGGGATCGTCGGAATCCGTCCACAACTCCCGCCCCGGAAAAACGCAGCTGGCGTCGAGATAATATTCCTCGACATCGCGGCAGACCACCACCGGATCGCCGGCGGCGGGGATGATGGCGAATTGAAAACTCGAATAGCCGCGGGTGAAAAAGCCCGTCAGATAGGTGACCGTCTCCGGGAGAAAGGCGAGCAGCGCATCGTAACCGGATGTCGCCATTCCCGCCTGTACGCGTTGGAGGCGCGCGAGATATTCCTCCCGCGCGAACCAATGAGCGATCTCGGCCATCAATTGCCCTGCATCACGGCCGTGTATTTCTCATTGGCCTCCTGGCCGTGCTCGGCCCACCACTTGACGTCCATGAAGAGCGCGTTCTCCAGCCGCTCAGCAGTCGAGGGCAGACGCTCCAGGCGCTTGGCGTCGATCAGCGGCAGGGCGTCGGGCCGGGTCGGGCCATAGGCGACGTATTGGCTGAAGCGCGACTGTGCCTGCGGCGTCTCGATGAAGCGCAGGAACTTCACCGCCGCCTCCTTGTTGGGCGCACCCTTGACGATCATGAAATAGCCGACCTGCGGCACGCTCTGCTCCCAGGCCATGGCGATCGGCAGGCCCTCGTCCATGCCGGCCTGGAAGCGGCCGTTCCAGCCGAGCGCCATGACGGCGTCGCCGCTGCCTACGGCCTGCACCGGCTGCGCGCCGCTGTTCCACCAGATAGCGACGTTCGGGCGCAGCGCGCGGATCTTGTTCAGCGCCCGCTCCATGCCGGCAGGGGTGGAGAGCGCAGGGTAGACCTCGTTGGGCTTCACCCCGTCGGCGAGGAGGGCGGCCTCGAGCACGGTCGACGGCTTGTCAGGAAGGGAGCGATTGCCAGGGAATTTCTGCACGTCCCAGAAATCCGCGAAGCTCGCCGGATGCGGGCCGCTCGGCGGGAAAGCCTTGGTCGAATAGCCGATCAGCGTCGAGAAGATCTCCGAGGGCACACCGTAGTCGCTGCGGGCGCCGGGGAACACATGGCTCTGATCCACCATGTCGTCGGTGATCTTCTCGAAGAGCCCTTGTTTCGCGCCGAGCATCAGCCCCGATCCGCCGGCGGTCACGATGTCCCAGGCCACTGATTTGGTGTCGACCATGGCCTTGACCTTGGCGAGCTCGGGACCCGTATCCTCGGTGACCGCGATCTTCGTCTCCTTGGTGAAGGGTTCGATCCAGGCCTTGCGGATGGCGTCCTGATAGGCGCCGCCCCAGCTCGAGAAGACGAGTTCCTCGGCTTGCGCCGCGGCCGGCAGGCCGACCATCGCGGCCGCGAGAGCCAGCACTCGTAAGGTCTTGATCATGGTGCCCTCCTGTGGGGTGTTGCGCATCGTCGCCGCCGTCATGCCAGGCAGAACGCCGCGAAATTGCCGAGCAGCGTCTTCGCCTGCTCCGCATCATCCGCAGTGCGATTGAGCTCGTCGATCACGGCGCCGTCCTTCTCGAGCCGGGCGCGGTTCTCCTCAAACCAGATGCGGGACTGCGTCCGGTTAATCTCCGGATGACCTTGGATGCCCCATATCGGTCGGTCGCGATACCGCCAGATCTGGTTGGGGCACTCATCGCTCGAAGCGAGGATGCGCAAGTCCTCGTGCGCGGCGCGCACCTCGTCATTGTGCCAGATGAACATGTAGACTCGCGGCAAGATGTCCTTGGCGACCGGATCGGCGGCCGCCGCAGCATGCGTCGCGAGCCATTTGTAGCCGACCTCGCAGCTGTCGCGGCGGAAAACCTGGTCACGCCCGCAGAGCGCCGACCCCAGGATCTGGCTCCCGAAGCAGAGGCCAAGCATGGGAATGCTTTGCGCGGCTGCGTCCCGGATCAGCGCGTGCTCGCGGTGGATGAAGGGGATGTCGTCGAAGGCCGCATGCGGGCTGCCCGAGAGAAAGATGCCGGCATAGTCTTCGAGATCGTCGGGGAAATCGCCGTCATAGGCTGAGCGGATTTCGACCTCGAAGCCATAGCCCGCGAAGCGCTCATCGAGACGAGCGACAGAAACCTTCTTCGGGCCGTTCGCGAGATAGAGAAGCTTGCCTGTCGTCTTGCCGCTCATGTGCGCGCCGTCCTCGTGAGGCTGGCGATGATCGCATCGCGCGCATGGTCGATATGGGATTGCATCAGCGCGACGGCCTGGTCGGCTCGGCGAGCCGCGATGGCGTCGAGGATCGCCACATGCTCGCGCTTACCGGCCTCGAAGCGGCTCGGGATGCGGCGCAGCCCGAACATGCGCGTGCGCTGGCGCAGGTCGCGGATCAATCTCGCCAGCAGCCGATTGCCCGAAGCATCCGCGATCGACAGATGCAGGAGGTCGTCATTGGCCCAGTGCTCGGCGTCGGTGACGCTGAAAGGATCGGCCATGCCCGATATGGCGGCACGGATCGCCTCGATCTGCGCCGGGGGGAATCGATCCGTGGCGCCGCTCACCGCATCGGCCTCGAGCGAACGACGGACTGAGAGGATTTCCAGAACCTCATCGACCGATACCGTCGCAACCAGGAGATAGCGGCCGTTGCGGATGACGAGCCCCTCGCCCTCCAACCGGCCGAGCGCGTCGCGCACCGGCGTGCGCGACGAGCCGAGCTGCTCGGCGAGGCGGCGTTCCTGCATCACTTGGCCGCCCGCGAGCTCGCCCGTGAGCAGCATGGCGCGCAACCGTCCATAGGTAGCCAGGGCGAGGAGAGGCCCCGTGTCGCGATCGGCGTCCGTGGATATCGAGTTCATGATCGACCGGAATGCAAGTGGTATGCCAATCATATACCAGTATGGGGCGCGCTCTCAACATCAAAGCGAAACCGGCCAGGACCACTTTCCCCGGCGTGGCGGGGGGTGTTGATCTATGCCGCCGACAGACGGCCTCTTGGGAGCGGCATAACTTGCGTGTCGGAGTAGCGATCCCGAGCGGAAGGACGTGGCGGCGAGGCTAGTCGACGCCCGTTACGCTCGTACCAAACCGCGGCCGGTTGCCCCCAAAGGGCCAGCGGCGGGGACCCTGCCCGGTCTACCCAATCGCGGCAGGGTTCCTCTTTTTTCGGGGGCGAGCGAAGTCACTTCCTTCCCTTGTGGCGGCAGCGCCATGCCAAGTATCCGCTTCAAGGTTGTCGGGCGTTGCGTTAGATCAATCGCATTCAGCGTCCCGCGAGTGGAGAGGCCAAATGCGTGTGCAACCCGATCCCGATCCCAATGTCGCCGACCTCGCCCCCACAGACGCTACGATCACCGTCTATGATGAATCTAAGGCTATAGTCTATCTGCGCTTGCTCGACGCGCGGGTCGTGCTGCATCGAGATCCCGACGAAGACGAAGCTCGAGCCCGACGTTGCTATGAGTCGCACCTCGCACGCGCTCAGTGGATGTCCGAGCAAGGCAATCAGCAACTCCGCGAGGCCCTGATCGGGACGAAGTGCCGCAGGGGCGGCACCTGCTCCAATAGCCCCACTCACGGCGTGGGTACTGCCCTGCCGCTCGCGCCGGGTCGCGCTTCGACCCGCCGACGACGGCTCAATCACCGATGCAACGCGCCCGCTGCCGGCTATATTTCGCTTGGCGTAACCCGCCTTCGTCTTCCATGGCGCGGATCCGATAGCCGCGTCTGAGTTTGCGGGCGAGCCACGCTTCCAAAGCCTCAGCTGCGGCGGCTTTGCTCGAATATGGATTGCCGAGGCGCCGTCCGGCCGAGCCGGTGCGCCCCCATTCTCGGATCAGCGCCTGGTCACCGAACAGTGTCGGTTCGATCGAGAGGACATACCAGCGCGCCATGTTGCGGGCGTCGTCACGTCGCTCGAGCACGAGCAGTTGCAGGGGTTGATCGGTGCCGGCATCGGCGATGCGCATGTCGCCATGATCACGTGAGCGCCCCTGGTGTCCAACGCAATTGTCGAATCGATCGAGCCCTATCGATTCATGATGGACATGGGTCTGGGTTTGCAGGCCGGGATAGCGACCATCGTGGGTGCGGGATCAAACTGGCTTGCGCGACTGCCGCACGCAAGCTGGCCGAACCGTCGAGCCGCCACATTGCAGAGCCCTCCCCGCCCCCGGGCCTTCGTCGGGGTCAATCCTCGATCGCTGTTTCCATCTCAGCCACCTCGACTTCGTCGGCCGCCTCATCGCGTTCGATGAACGATGCAAATATGCCCGGAACCTCGGCAAGGGCGCTCCTGCTCAACAGCCCGGCCTCCTCGAGCTTCTCCATGTCGGGCAGATCGCGCAGGCTCTGGAAGCCAAATTCCGAGAGGAAGGCGGGCGTGGTCACATAGGTATAGGGCGCGCCCGGTTGCGGGCTGCGCGGCCCCGAGGCGATGAGGTCGCGCTGGCGCAAGCTGGCGATGGTGTCGCGGCTGATCTCGCGGCCGAAGAATTCCCCCAACTCGCCTCGGGTCACCGGCTGGAAATACCCCACCACCGTCAGCACCATGAGCTCGCGCTGCGACAGGGTTCGGGGTGTGCCGACCAGTCCGGAGGCTCGGATGGCCTCGGCGTAGGAGCGGCGAGTGCGGTGCTGGAACCCGCCGGCGACGCCGACGAGCTCGTAGGGGCGGCCGCGCAGCTCGTCGCGGATATCGTCGATCAGGAGGTCGAGATTGCAGTTCTGGCCGACCACACGGGCGAGAATCTCGCGCGGGACGGGTTTGGGCGAGGCGAAGATGATGGCTTCGACGCGGCCCATCCATTCGCGCCAGCGCGCAGGTTGCGGCAGGTCGTCGAGCTCGCTGTCGAATTCGATGGCTTTGGCGCGCCGTCTCATGATCAGAGTCCGTACAACCGGAAGGTCTCGCGGCCCGACAGCTCGCGGATGGCGCCGAGGGTGACGAGGCGGTCGAATAGCCGACGACGACCGCGCTCGCTGATGGCGCCGAAGGGTGAGGCGGTGGTCAGGGCATCTTCGTTCAGCAGGGCGGCGATCACGGCGCCCGCGCCTTTGGCGCGCAGTTTTGGGGCAACGGCTTGCAGCTTTTCGGCGCGCCGCGCGAGTTCGGCGGCGAGATCACAGGCGCTCGCGGCCGCGCGGGCATAGGCGAAGCTTGAGCTGCGCAACCAATCAGAATCGCCCGGCCGCGGGCGCCGGCCGACGGCGCCGATCTTCGAGGCGGGATGCACGATCTGCCCGGCGAGCAGCGGCACCGCGTTTGGCCAGCGCAGTCGCTCCGCCAGGACGGCGTCCGCGACCAGCAGAGCCAGCATTTCGGAGTTGGGGCGAGCTGCCATCACGAGGGTCGCGGCTTCGGCGGCCGCGACCAGCGGCGGTTCGCTGGCGAGCCCTTGCAGCGAAGCCAGCCTCTCCAAAATCCCCTCGGCTGGCAGGCCGAAGGCCGCGGCCGCTTCGCCGACGAGCTCGAAAACGCCGTGCGAGCGGGCCAGGCGACGCCAGGCGCCAAAAATACGGCCGGCGGGCCCAGGATCCTGGTCCGGCCGTCGCAGATACCAGGCATCGCGCAGCGCCGCCTCGTCCTCCCTCCTCCCGGCCATCCCGGCGCTTGAGGCGGCGGCGGAGAGAGCCAGGCGCTGGCGCCAGGCACCGGCCCAAGGGGGATTGGCGCACACGATGCTGTCGAGCGCCGCAAGCCCGGCGCCCGCCAGGAAGGCGGCGTCCACCGCGTTCCCTTCCCTTTCAGGCGGTCTCGACGCCGGCCGGGCCCAGCTGGGCAGCGGCCGAAGGACGGGGCGTGGAGGGGGAGAATCGGCAGCGCGAATCATGCGTGGAGCCTAGCAGGCGGCGGCGCTTTCGGCCACGCTGAACCGCTCAAAGCGCCGCGGGTGTCGGTGGATAACAATGTCCGATAATGTTGCCTTATCGGACGTTGTGTACTTACTTAGAGAGAGACCCGCCAAATGGCCGCCCAAACCCCGGAAAACGACGTCCTGGACCCCTCCCCTCGACGAGAGGCGGCAGCCCTTCAGCCTTCCCGGGTGTCGCTGGTATTGCCGAAAGCCGAGATGTATGGATGACATCGGCATGGCGTAATGGTATGCTTGTCCATACGCCGTTGGAGCCGCTCCCCATGACTCTGCAGATCCGCGATGAACGGGCCCGCGACCTGGCCCAGAAATTGGCCGCCAAGCGCAAGGTGACGATGACCGAAGCCGTCATCCAGGCGCTGGAAGGAGAGCTTCGCCGCGAGACCGAGAAGGAGCCGCTGGCGGGCCGGATCGCCCGGATCGCGGCCGATCTGGCGCAACAGGCAGGCCCCAACCGGCGCACGATGAGCAAGGACGAGATCGATGCCATGTGGGGCCATTCCTGATGTTCATTGACACCTCCGTGGTCGTCGCGCTCCTCGCCGGCGAGCCCGACGCCGATCGCCTGGCGGCCCGGATCTCCGGGGCCAAGGCGCGCTTCACCTCCGGCCTGGTCATCCTGGAGGCGGCGATGCGCCTGTCGACCCTGCTCGACCTCAATCCCGTTCTGGTCGAGACGCGCATTCAGGCTCTTCTCGACGAAGCGGGCATCTCGGTCATTGCGATCAGCGGCAGCATCGCCAAGAGGGCCGTCGCTGCCTTCGCGGCCTATGGCAAGGGACGCGGCCACCCGGCCCAGCTCAACCTCGCCGACTGCATGTCCTACGCCTGCGCCCAGGCCTATCGCGTTCCCCTGCTGTTCAAGGGCAATGACTTCTCGCAGACCGACATCTTGGTGGCCTGACCGATGACGCCGCCACCGATCTCACCATTCGCCGAGGGCGATGAGTCCCCTGCCCCGCTGCCAGCCGTCGTCGTTATCACGGCGCCCGCCATGCCCGCCCATCTGGAGACGCTTGCCGATCGGGCCCGCGACTATGTCGAGGCGGCGAGCTCGGCCAACACGCGGCGCGCCTACGCCTCCGACTGGCGGCAATTCGCCGCCTGGTGTCGGCGCCAGAACCTTGATCCCCTCCCCCCGCAGCCGCAGGTGATCGGCCTCTACATCACCGCCTGCGCCTCCGGCGCCGCCCGCTCCGATCGCAAGCCGAGTGCCGTCAGGACGATCGAGCGGCTGCTCTCGGCCCTTTCCTGGAATTTTGCCCAACGCGGGAATCCGCTCGATCGCGCCGATCCCCATATCGCCACGGTGCTGGCCGGCATTCGCAACACCCATGGCCGGCCGCCGGCGCAGAAGGAAGCCGTGCTGCCTGAGGATCTGTTGGCCATGCTGGGGACGCTCGAGTTCGGCAATCTGCGCGGCCTGCGCGACCGCGCCATCCTGCTGGTCGGCTTCGCGGGCGGCCTCAGGCGCTCCGAGATCGTCGGCCTCGACCGCGGGGCTGATGAGACCGAGGACGGAACGGGCTGGGTCGAGATTCTCGACAAGGGAATGCTGGTCACCCTGCGCGGCAAGAGCGGCTGGCGCGAGGTCGAGGTGGGCCGCGGCTCGTCCGACGCCACCTGCCCGGTCGTGGCGCTCCAGACCTGGCTCAAACTCGCACGGATCGGCCATGGGCCATTGTTCCGCCGCGTGACCGGCCACGGCAAGGAGGTCGGGAGCGAGCGCCTGGCCGACAAGCATGTCGCCCGCCTGGTCAAGCGCGCGGCCCTCGCGGCCGGGGTGCGCGGCGACCTCAGCGAGGGAGAACGGGGGGAGAAATTCGCGGGGCATTCGCTGCGCGCCGGCCTCGCCTCCTCGGCCGAGGTCGACGAGCGTTACGTCCAGAAGCAGCTCGGCCATGCCTCAGCCGAGATGACCCGCCGCTACCAGCGCAGGCGTGACCGTTTCCGCGTCAACCTGACGAAGGCGGCCGGGCTGTGATTAGCGTATTTGGGACGATCGCGTTCTCTTGCCCTGCGCCCCCTGCCCTGCCTATTTGGGCGGGAGCGACACGCGGCGTTTCGCGAGCTGCTGAGATCATGACCGGAGCGCTGGCTGAAAGTTGGCCGTGGCTAGCTTTCTAACGCTCGGCACGCCCTGACCTTTTCTAGGATAAATCATCAGGCGACCGGGCTGAGCCGCTGGGGGGTTGCCGGCTCGATGCGCGCTGCCGTGAGCGGCTGCTGGGAAACTGGGATGCGCCGGAAGAGGTTCGTGCGAATGTCGAGATAGCCTCCCTCGAGGCGTGGGGCGATTTGCATGACCCATTTTTGGGTCTGTTCGTCGACGAGGATGGTGCGAATGGCCTACAGGCTGAATTCGTCGCTTGCGGAGACGATGTAGAGATCGTGGTTGATCGGCAAGACGCCTGGCACGAGGCGGATGGCCCGAAGCAGTTTGGCGATGCGCGGGACAAGTAGGACCGGCCGGTCGAGCTGCAGTGTGATGGTTTCCGGGGGGAGCCACCAGTGCTTCCGCACTCCGCGCGGGGGCATGCGAGGGATTTCGCGTTGGAGGTGTTCGCGCAAGGGGCCGCCAGGCTGGACGTCGCGGTGGGTTCGGATGGCGTAACGGGTGGGTTCGGCAATCTCGTCGGTGAGCGGATCGATGTCGTTGTTATCGATGGCCGGGACGAGATCGGCGTCCGTGCGGGCGTCGAAGTTGAGGAGGGCGGGACTGCGCCTGGAGGCAGCGGGAGAATTGGCGGGTCGAGCGAACCTCTAGTAGGTCAGAGAAAAAGACGGCAGTTTGGACGTCCAAACTGCAAGCACGATCGCCGATCGCCTCGAAGTTTGGACGTCCAAACTTCATTGCCCACCCCTCACGGGTGGTCAGCAATTAGGACCTGGGGAGGAGACGAGTTTGGACGTCCAAACTCAGATGATCCCTTTACTTATGGGTCTCCGAGGCTGCGGCTGGCATGCATTGTTGGGACGTCCAAACAGCATACAGCAAGTAGGGCGGAATGGCCTTGTCAGTTTGCCGGAGAGTTCGCTGGCGAGGACCAGTTTGGACGTCCAAACCAAGCCCATGCCGGACATTCATCGGGGTGTGAGGTTAACCTGCGATTAATACGTTGACTCGCAATGTGCGAATCTGATTTTCATCGCAGAAAGCACAGAAATGCAGATTTCAGCGCAAATACCGGATCTGAGTTCAATGGCCGCTCATCAGCTGATACCGGACATATCCTTTGCAGAGGTGCTCGAAGCGGATTCAACGACCTTGCGGTCGAATCTGAAAGAGCACTCCCTCAAAGTCTTCCAACCGACGAACCACAAGGAGCTGCGCCTTTTCTCGTCAAAAGAGGCGGCTTCGTGGATCGGCATCACGGACAGCTACCTCCGTCAGCTGGTGTCAGGAGGAGATGTCCCGACAACGTCCAAGGCCCTTGCAGGGCGCCACCTGTTCTCGCTCGAAGATATTCATGCAGCGCGACGCTGGCTAGGCACGAAAAAAGCGTCTTACATCCCAAACCGGCGCGATGGGGATAAGCTTCAATCGATCGCTGTCGCCAACTTCAAAGGCGGCTCTGGCAAGACGACCACGAGCATCCACCTCGCGCAATATCTGGCCATGCGCGGCTTCCGGGTGCTCGCCGTGGACCTAGATCCACAAGCGTCCTTCACGACGCTGATGGGCTTCAATCCCGAGTTCGACGTTGCAGATCGCGGCACGATTTGGGGCGCGCTCGAATATGACGACGCACGCCGCGTACCCTTGAGCAAGATCATCAAAGACACCTATGTGGTCGGGCTCGATCTGGTGCCCGCCAATATCGAGCTACAGGAATTCGAGTGGCAGACGGCCAGCGAAGCCGGCAATGGCAATCCGGTGGCCCGCCAGTTTCATAAGCGCATCGCTAGCGCGTTGCTCGAAGTCGAAAGCAACTATGACGTGGTGGTCTTCGATTGCCCGCCGCAGATGGGCTACCTCACGCTCAGCGCCATGTGCGCGGCGACCTCATTCATCCTCAGCGTGCATCCGCAGATGCTCGACATCGCCTCGATGAGCCAGTTCCTGAACATGTCAAACGACATGATCGACGTGTTTACCAAGAAAGGGCTGAATCTGCGCTATGACTGGATGCGCTACCTGATCACCAGGCACGAGCCGCATGACATCCCCCAGATCAATGTCGTCACGTTTCTGCGCACGATGTTCCGGGAGCGTGTGCTCGGGCCGATGATGGTCAAGTCCACGGCGATCTCCGACGCCGGCCTCTATAAACAGACCCTCTACGACATCGACCGCGAGAAGATGAACCGCGGAACTTATGAGAGAGCCATCGAGTCGGTGAACGCAGTCAACAACGAATTCGAACGTCTCATACTCGCAGGCTGGGGGAGGGCAGAATAGTGGCCAGACGTGAAAGCCCATTTGCAAGGATCATAGACCAAGAACTTGCCTCGACGCCGGCGGTGGAGCCTCGACGCCGAATGGTTGGCGCTATCGGACTTCTCGAAGAAGCGTTCACGAGCACCGTTGCCGCGGCTCCAAACGGGGAAGTTACGGTCGAGCTCGACCCTTCCCTGATCGACCCCTCCTTCGCCCCGGACCGCATGGAACCGGAGCGAGACAAGGAATTCGAAAACCTTAAGGAGAGCATCGTGCGCAACGGCCAAAACGTTGCCGTGTGCGTCAGAAGGCATCCTGAGCTGCCAGGCCGGTACCAGCTGGCCTATGGGCATCGGCGCACGCGTGCGGCACGCGAGCTCGGCAAAACTGTTAAGGCCGTCATCCGCAACTACACTGACGAGGAAATGCTGAAGGCGCAGGGCAATGAAAACATACCCCGCCTCAGCCTGAGCTTCGCCGAGAAAGCCATGCACGTCGTCAACCTCCGGCAGAGAGGTTTCTCCAATGCCGTCACTAACGAGGCTGTAGGCATCCACAAGACGGATGCGTCAGTCCTCGTGAACGTTATAACGCGCATCGGCGAAGACATCGTGCGCGCAATCGGCCCAGCGCCGGAAGCTGGACGTAGACGGTGGGAGACCATCGCGGATCGTATCCAGCTCGAGGACGCCAAGGCTCGGATCAAAATACTGGTCGCCGATCCGAAGTTCAACGAGATGGAGTCAGACGATCGTTTCAAGAAGGTGCTTGAAGCTGTACAAACCGCACCCGTCAGCAATCGTATTTCGATCGTCTCGAAAAGCGGAGACGTGATCGGTGATATCGAATTGTCTAAGAAAGGAGGGAAGATACACGTCATGGATCGCGGCTTTGCCGAATTCATCCATGAGAGATCAGAAATCCTCTGGAACGAATACAAGAAACAACAAAGCTGATGATTCGCACGTCGAAGAGAATCGCCGTATGATCCATCGCAGGCACCCGCCAACACGGGCGAAAGCCGGCGGCTGAATCGTCGAACCCCATTTGCACAAGGAGCAATCGGCAAAAGAAAAAGGCCCCCGAAACGACGTCCCGGAAGCCCTTCTCAGTGGTGGTGCTCTGAGAATCTCACTTCCGCGAATCAGTGTCAAGAGTCTCGGCGCCGTTTTGGTGAGCGGATTTCCTTTGCCCGAAAGAGGCAAGGAACATGGATACACATCTAACGACGCCCTTTGGGCGGCGATCGCTGTCGCTTGCCATGGTGGCAAGCCAGGTGGCAGCGAAAGCATGCCCGCCGGAGACCGCTGTCCACAAATGGCAGGTCTTCCGAGCGATCTGCGAAGGAAAGGCCGCGATCGGCATTTCCGACCGCGCCTTAGCCGTGCTGAACGCGCTGCTGACCTTCCACCCGGAGACTGCTCTCACAGGGGACGGGGATCTCATCGTGTTCCCGTCGAATACTCAGCTCGCCTTGCGGGCGCACGGCATGCCGCCGACGACGCTGCGGCGGCATTTGGCCGCTCTTGTCGACTGTGGCCTGGTGATCCGAAGGGACAGCCCGAACGGCAAGCGCTACGCCCGGAAAGGGCAGGGCGGGGCGATTGAGCAAGCCTTCGGCTTCGATCTCACGCCACTCGTCGCCCGAGCAGCCGAGTTCGAGCAACATGCCGAGGCGGCGAGAGCAGAGCGGCGCGCTCTCACCCTGGTGCGTGAGCGCATCACGCTCTGCCGACGCGACATCGTGAAGATGATCGCGGCTGGGATAGAGGGCGTGCCGGCCGACTGGCAAGCGTTCCACACAGCCTATGTCGCGATCGCATCCCGGATTCCGCGCACCGCTACCAGGCCGGAGCTCGAGCCGATTGCCGACGAACTCGGCAATCTAGCTGAAGAAATTCGCATCTTATTGGAAGATCACGTCAAAACACAAAATATGGACGCCAATGAGTCCCGTTCTGGACAGCACATACAGAATTCAAACCCAAAACCCCAAATTGATTCTGAACGAGTCTTGCAAGCAAGCACGGGCGGCGGCGAGCTTCCTCCGGAACCGTCACGGCCGCCCACCCGCTCCTTCCCCCTCCCAATGGTCCTCGATGCCTGTCCGGACATCATCGACTGGGCAAAGCATGGCATTTCATCTTGGCGTGACCTGCTGGCGACAGCCGGCAACGTCCGCTCGGCGCTCGGCATCAGCGCCAGCGCCTGGGATGATGCGCGAGCCGTTCTCGGCGACGAGGACGCGGCCGTCATCGTCGCCGCCATCCTGCAGCGAGCCGAGATGATCAAGAGCGCAGGTGGCTACCTCCGCAGCCTGACCGAGAAGGCGAGGGTAGGGCAGTTCTCGCTCGGACCGGTTCTCATGGCACTCCTGCGAAAGCAACCACGCGAGCGCGACCGTGTGGCCTAATGTCTGGTGGTCGTTGCAGCCGATCGCCGGGAAACGAGACAGCCGATGCCCCTGACGGCAACCGGCGCCACTCACCCAGCCGTACCTGTGCTGCGGCGCCGCATGATCGTCATCGGCCTTCGAGCGCGGCTGCTCGCCACGATCCCGCCCGGCGACTTCGATGGTCGCGATCAGGATCGACACCTCATGATGTCGTTCACGTCGAGCGCTGCGCCCGCATTGCCGGATCGCCGCTGGCCACGGCCAGGCTCGCCCAGCGGCTCCTACTCCGTCCATTGCGGCCCCACCGCCTGTGACGAATGCGGCGCCACTCGGGCCAAGAATGCTCCGGCAGGCGCCTGCGAAATCCCTTAGCGTGCAATTTTCAGCAGATCGTGAGGTGACCCCATGAAGCCAACTGCTTATTTTATCAACACGGCGCGGGGGCCCATCGTCGACCAGAAGGCCCTGACCAAGATTCTGCAGGAGCGCCGCATCGCTGGCGCCGGGCTCGACGTGCTAGAGTACGAGCCGCCCGACTCGGACGATCCGATCCTGAGGCTGGACAACGTCATCCTGGCGCCCCACGCGCTTTGCTGGACCGACCAGTGCTTCGCCGGCAACGGCGCCGCCGATGTGCGCGCCGTGCTCGACGTCCAGCACGGCCGCGAGCCTAGACTGGTGGTCAACAAGGCCGTGTCGCGACGGAAGCGTGGAAGAAAAGAATGGCGGAGTTCCGGACGCGCTTCGGCGAGTGATACGCCGGAAAGGATCCGGTGGCCTTCAGGCTCGACCTCCTGGCGCGGGAGCCGCGCGCCACGGCGGTGATCAAGCTCGCCGCCGACAGGGCGCGGGATGGAGCACTCTCATGCTCGAGTGGCAAGGGCGCGGCATCGCCTATCACGAATCCTTCGGCATGCGCGTCGCGATGATCGTCGAGGTCTCGGTCGCGCCAAGCGGCATCAAGGTCGACCGCATCGTGGGCCGGCGTCGATTGCGGGACCGCGATCAACCCGGACGTGGTTACGGCGCAAGTCGAGGGTGCGATCGGCTTTGCGCTCTCTGCGGCCTTGCGCAACCAGGCGACCTTGAACAAGGGCGTCGCCGAGCAGAATGATTTCGACGATTACGACCCGACCCGCATCCGCGAGATGCCGAAAGTCGAGGTGCATATCGTGCCTTCGAGCGAGTGGCCCTCGGGCATCGGTGAGCCTGACGTCTCGCCTCTCGCTCCTGCGATCGCCAACGCCAACCGTGAGATTCGGCAGGGTCCTGGCCGCGGGCCGCTTGGGGGCAATCGGCAGCGGTTGAATGTAAACATAATGGTCATCACAGAAAATGTGCAGCTCGGGGGCAAAGCCCGTCCTTCGCGGGGCCTATTCGGGGTAGAATGCTAGGCCGGCTTGAACAACGCCTTTGCGCCAATTTTGGACTTGGCGTCGAGGACATCCGCCAGGCTGTTCGGTTCGCCGCCACTCATGCCTTCGTCGGCAGCTTCTGCAGAAGCCTGGCATCGAGTTCGAGTTGATCCAACGCCGCCTTCTTTTGTCCGAGAGACAGGCTTTCGTCAGTTACGACATGGGCTGACGCGCCGAAATGCGCTGATGGATTTTTCTGATCGTTCGGTCGCGGCTTCACGGAGCGCAGTGATCTGGATTTGATTCTGAGGCATTTGTATCTGCTTTCCTCGAAGGCTTCGCTGTCGGGTGGCGAGACGACCCTGACCGAGGTTGCCCGCGTGGAAGTCACGACTTCGCCCCCGGCTGTCTTGCTGCCGGGGGCGCCGCGTCGTCTTTGGACTAGAAGCTGCGGCCAGCCATCCAGGCGGTCACGTCAGCGTCCGCCTTCGCCTTATCCAGGCCGTATCCCTTCACGACCAGCGCCGAAAGCGCGTCGTGGCTCTTCACATGCGTGAGGTCAGCTTCATTGAGCTTGGACCACTTGGCATGAATGTCCTTGGAAAGAATTTTCGTATTGGTCATATCAATCTCCTATAAATATCTTATTCCGTGAACTCAGGGGGAATTCACTTTCCCATCTCGCGATCAGATAGTGACCGAACTAAGTGGGATAGTGTTGGGACTGCGTGTTTTGCTCGTAAAGCACTGAACCTGGGCAGGGAATATTTTTCGCAAATCTGGACGCGTGCTATCTGAGATTACCGATTGCTGACGCCGTGGGGCTGAAAGGAGCTGCCCGTCGCCCCCGTGGTGGCCTGTCGGGCGATGGGCCTTGACGAAGCACTTGCGAAGATGAGCGAGGCACGGTTGGCTAAGGTTCGACTTCCAGCATATGATCCAAGCGGCGCTCCGAGTCGCAATACCTTTTAGGATTTCTCGGCGGCCTGCGAGCAATCCCGGGAAGACTGGCATGATCGGCCTGCGCGTAGGCTTGGTATGCGTTCGCAGCGGTCGCGCGCGAGATCCTTGAACATCTGGAGCTCAAGTAAGCTAATCGCCGCGATCCAGGCTCAGCGCCACGGCAGCGCCACGAGATCACCTCCGCGAAGATCTTCTCGAACACCGAGCCGGCGCTCGGCCATCGCTCACTCGGCTCCGACCGTAAGATGCGAGGAAAGCTGCGCGCTTTCGTCGACGAGCCCTAACAAGAAGACCGTGGTGCCGGGCACGGAAATTGTGACGACGGCCTTGGTGATGGTCGGTTGTCTCACAACTGGCCGTTGCCGGGGCCCCGCTGGGCATTCCCCCGCTCGGCGGGGCCCACTCTGTGCCGAAATGGTTCTTCCGACGTGCCGGCCCGCTGAGCGGCGGGTCTGCGCCAGCTGCGATCTTCAAGCTCGCAGCGTCCGGCAAGAACATCGCGGCGAGCATCTGGTGGAGCAAGACGCGGATGGGATGGGTCGAGGCGCAGCCGGACGCGGTGCCGCCGACCGACACGAGGCCGCTCGCGTTGACGATCGAACTCGTCAAATCGCCGGAGCGTGGCGACTACGATGAGACGATCACGCATCCCGCCGCCGCCGCGTGCCAATGGCCACGGCAAGGGCCATTAGCTCAGCCAGGACGGCCCAGGGGGAGTTCGGCAAGGGGGGGTTTGAGCGGGAGCAGGCGATCGGCCGTCCTTAGCCACGCCAGCCAAGCGGGCAAGGGCGCCTACCGCCTGGTCGAGCGTGGCAAGACGGCAAACTTTGCGCGTTTGGCACAGCCGCTCGCCAAAAGCTATTGATCAGTGGCCGGGCATCACCAGACTGCACATCGAAGAGAGGGGCGCCAATGGCTACGCACACGATAGATCGAAAAGCCATTGGCCAGGAGGAAGACTGGATCGGTAACAATGCCGCCTTTACGTGCCCAGTGTGTCGAGGCGTCTACGTCGTGAGCGGCATGCTTCACAAGAAGGGGCGCGAATGCCCGAAGTGCCACCAATCAAAGGGCCTTGTCGTCGGCGGCAAGGACAGCGGCGGATCGGCAACAATCGAGTGGCCTTTAGACTAGGGCGCAGCGCGGCGGTCATCCAAACACGATGGCCGATACGTGCAGGGCGCAAAGGCCGTGCGATCGTGGCAAAGCGACCATGGCGATGCGCGATGGACGGCATGAGCTCTTGAGCCAATTGGCCGAGAGGAGCAATCTCCTCGCCCATCGACACCAACGCCATCGCCGATCAGGGAGGGGCGGGCATGGCCGACGAATTCACGGTCGAAAATCTCACTGAGGGTTGGATCGAGGTGCGGCAGATGGCGTTCGGCCATGTCTACCGCTTCTCGATCGTGGAGGCTGAGCACGACCGGCGCAAGCTTGCCGACAGCCCAAGAACAGAGAACGAGGGCGCCAAACGCGAGAGCGCGTTCTATGCCCTCCAAGCCCGCGTCTTCGCCGAGCGCATGGCCAGGAAGGCGGGCCTTATCGATTGAGGGGGGCCGCGAACGCAGGTAGTATGTTAGCGGGTCCGTTTCAAATTCAGCCGGGCTGACATCGGGAACCCCCGCAAGGCGACGTTCGGGCATGACATTCGAACAGTATGTAAACGAGCTAATCGCATTGTCACAATCGAAGCTATCGCATCCCGAGGCGATGGCGCGTGTCGACGCTATATATCACCGCTGCATGGCCGACGTCCCCGGTGTCACGGGAGAAGCGCTTGTTGATGCCTTCAGAAAGAACTGCGCGCCCGATAACCCGCTGACTATTCCCATAATCGATAGGCTAATCAGTCCGTCATGACCAGGCGCCCGCGCGATCCCGCCTAGCTGGCATAGGCCGCGCCCCAACGAAAAGCCCCGCGCTCTTTCGAGGCGGGGCTGGTCATGTCGGCGGGGCGCTTCTGGCCTTTTAGGCCCGATGGGCATTACCGATGCCCTTCCTCTGGCTGAGTCCATCATCAATCGCCCTGATGCAAGCGAAGAGGCCGCCTCGCGGGTTTTGTAGAACGTCTCGTTGCGAATAGGGGTGCCCGACTCTTTCTCCGGGTAAATCGTCCACCGCCATTTGGATGGCTCGTCTTCCTTGACGTCGTAGTCGATATCGCGGTGCCTCACGTGGCTCCCTCCTGCTTTACGCTAAGCACACAGGAACAAGACGGCGACAGCGAGGGCCGGCCCGCAAGGGCCTGGAGCGGCTGTGGTGGTGCCGCCGGGTATTGAACCGCTGTTCACAGCTTCACTCTTGGCTGCCGCAGACATCATGGTAGCCTGTAGTCGGCCGCGGTCGTTATGCCCCCCATCACTCCCGTGGCTCGGACCCCGCCGGGATCACGATTCGCCCCGGTGGGGTCTGTCATGCCTTCGCCAATATGGCGAGGCGCGCGGGGCTACCTCGGAATGCCAGCGGTGAACGGGCGCGATCCTTCCTAAGGATTGAAGCAGCCACGGCGAAGCTTGCCCCTCAAGCCTCCGCCGTGGTTAGGACCCCGCCACTCGGACCATCGGGATCGGCGGGTCCGCCATTTGCTGAGGGCCTGGAAATCCCGAGCGCAAGCAACTCCTAGGCCCCGCTATGCCGGCATGTTAGCTTCGCGCTGGGCACGGCAAGGTGATCCCCATTGTCCCAGTGGCCACGGCCCCGCCGGTCCTCAGAGCAACGGCGGGCCTGCCGTTTCAAGATCGCGGCGAGCGGCATCGCCAGCGCCATCCCCTTCGCTCGTGAGCATGGGAACTAACATGGAACTCAGAGGGGCGCTTTCCCTGTCGAGTCCGCTGTCTCGCTCGAGAGGCTCCGGAAACGATAGGCCCCACCGGCGCGCAAACGTCGGCGGGGCCCTGGCTGCGGGAGTGATGGGGGGCATAACGACCGCGGCCGCGCGCTCATTACACGGCGTCTAGGCCGGCCGCCAGGGAGGCTGCGCATGGCCGTTCTGCCGCCACCGATTACCATCATAGTCGGGACACCGCCCAAGGCCCTTGCCGGCTTGGCGCGCGGTCGAGCGTGGTGTCGCCGGCCTGTCACAGTCCGGGAGATAGGCTGGTCCGCCAGCAACACCGTCGTTGCTGGGCTTTCGTGTGATACCCGTCCATTCAGCCCCGCCTCGAAAGAGCGCGGGGCTTTTTCGTTCTGGCGTCTAGTCTAGCTCCGACACAGGCGAATCCCCAATTCCGGTCAATGATCTTGCAACCGATGGTCGGCAAAATCCGCGGCTGCGCGATCGCGCGTCAAGAGAACCAAGGCCACGCGTCAGCCCAGGGGTTTACATATGAGTTGGCTATTCCAACGCCTGCTCGACGACGAGACCGGCATGTTGGCCGCGTTCCTCCGCGAGGATACAGGCGCAACCGCGATAGAATATGGGTTCACCGCCGCGCTCGTCGCGGCCGTGATCGTCACCGCCTTGACCACGATCGGAACAGGCCTGAACGCAACTTTCGCAAGCATAACCAACAGCCTCGGCAGCAACTGAGGCTCGCACGAAGCCGCGCATCGCCGAGACGGCATGACACGCCGGCTCGGTAGCGCGCGCTCGTCTACTGCCGCCCCCGGCAGCGATAATCTTCGGGCTCGGTGCGCGAGGGGTCGCTGCGTTCGGAACTATCATTCGGCATGCAATTTTGGATCCCCTGAGTTCGGGGGGCGGCATCCAAAACGACCCCTTGAAGCTTGGCCTTCTCAGCCCCCGTCCAAGCCAGAGGTCTTTGGAGCGGGATGCGTTCAGGCTGGATCGCCCCCGGATTCTTGTCTCGTTGTCTTGCACATGATCTCAGCCGAAAAATGGGGGCCCGGCTTCGCCGAGGGCATGCTTTTCGGGACCCTGCGCTAGGCAAAGAATCGAATTTTGGATATGATTAACGGTGTGACTTGAATGGGATGAACTCCGAGGAGGGCCGCGTGACCCACGCCAGATTTATCAGCATGGCTGCTTTGGCTTTCCTTCTGAGCGCGTCTCTATGTCTCCCTTGCGCGGAGGTTCTGGCGCAAACTCAACCGCAGGGCATGACGGTGGGTTCGCCGCCCCCGCCCCCAAAGCCTGCCGATAAGAGGGCTATGCGAGCCAAATGCGTTGCAGAGGCCAAGGGGAAAGGCCTGAAAGGCCGCGCCCTCCGCACTTTCGTGGCCACCTGCATGAAAGGCTGACGGGATCCCCGCATCGGCGGGACCTCAATCTTCCTGTTTTGCGCTGGTGCCGAGCGGCAGCCCGTGTGACGAGCGAACGCCGTCGGCTTCATCCCGTCGTCCCAGCGCCGCGAGCGAGGCCGCGTAGCTCACCGCGGATTCGCGGGTCCACGGATGCTCCCGGCCGAGGATGTCCGCATGCACCGAGAGCGCATGTTCCGCGTTATGCCGGGCTTCCTCGGCATGTCCCGTCGCCAGTTGCAGCACGGCGAAATTGCGCTGGATGCGACCGGTGATCGGATGGCGAGCCCCATATCTGAGCTCGCAGGTCGCCAGGGCTTCCCGATATAGCGGCTCTGCGTCCTCGTATCGGCCCTGGTCCCGCAAGAGGTTGGCGAGATTATTGGACCAGGCCGCAATGTCGGTGTGGGTTGGCCCGAGGCTCCGGGTTCCAGCCTCGAGCGCCTCACGAAACAGCGCCTCCGCCTCGGAGGTTTGCCCTTTGTCGCGCAGCAGGCTGGCGAGATTGTTGAGGCGCGCCAGCACCACCGGATGATCTCTTCCTAAGCTTCGCTCGCCCGCCTGTATGGCTTCGCGAAGCAGCGCCTCCGCTTCTTCGGCGTGGCCCGAACGCTGCAGGACAAGCGCTAGATTATTGATCCGCACGGCCATATCGGGATGACCACGCCCGAGCGTCGCTTCGCAGCTCTCGATGGCTTCACGCAGCAATTGCTCCGCTTCCGCGGATTTGCCCATTTCTTGCAAGAGCCAGGCCAGGCTCGTCATCATTCGCGCGCGGCCTGGATCGCTACGCCCGAGCTTCTCTTCCTGCAGGCGCAGCGCCTCGCGCAGGAGCGGCTCGGCCTCGCCGCCGCGCCCGAGAGCGGAAAGCACATTGGCAAGATTGTTCTTGAACCGCGCAATCTCGAGGCTGTCCGCGCCGAACTGCCTCTCGCCCGACGCAATCGCATTGCGATACATGGCCTCCGCGAGGGAGAACATCGCACGACCGTGCAGGTACTGCCCGATCCGATCGAAAAGGATCGGCGCTGCCGGCGTATTCGCGTCGAGGGCGCTCGCATGTTCCCGGATCGCCATCGCATGGGCGAGCAGCCGGTCGCATCGCGGCCAGGTCGTGGTGTCCTCGTAGGCACGGTCCGGGAAGGCCTCCGCCAGCGTGGCAATGGCCCGATTGAGCGCCGCGCCGGCCCTGTCCCGTTCGGCGAGCCTCAGCCGCATCGCAGATTGCACGAGCCGATGCAGCGACACGCCCGGCACGTCGTCGTCCAGCGGATCGCTTCGGACGAGCGACACGCCGGTCAGCGCCAGAAGCGCATCACCGCGCTCATCTTCCGGCAACACGGACTCTGGAAGCAGCTCGAGCGGAATGCGCTCCGGCGCGTAGAAGGCGAATTGGCCCAATGCGATCTCCGCCGCGGCGCATTCTGCGACGGCATTCTCGATCGCCAGCGAAAATGTGCCAGCGACGCTCACCGGATAGGGCGCGTCCCTGGGCGCCTTCGACAAGCGCTTGTCGAGGCCTTTCGCATAGGCATCGAAGCTCATCATGGCGTGCCTCACATAGGCCCCCGCATGATCCAGCGCGAGCGGAAGAAGCCCAAGAGCTCGCGCCAGCCGGCGGGCCCCGGCTTCGTCCTTTCGCCCGGCCCGCATCTGCAGGAAGGCGACGGCTTCCTCCTCGTCCATGAGGTCGAGCGTCAGCTCATGGGCGCGGCCGTGCCAATCGGAGCGGCGCGAGGTGATCAGCACATGGGCGCCCCGCGCGGGCAGCAGACCATCGACGTCGCCGGGACTGTCGACATTGTCGAGGGCGAGCAGCAGGGGACGTTCCAGGCGCTCGATCCGCGCCAGCGCCATGCGGGCGACTTTCTCGACCTCGGACTCCTGCACCAATCTCGGATCGATGCGGGTGCCGAGCGCCGCAAGCCCGCCGACGATGTCCTGACGGCTCTGCCCGTTCACCCACCAGACTCCGGAATGCTCCGGGGCAAGAGCGTCGACGCAGGCGCGCGCGACCGACGTCTTGCCGGTGCCGGCGAGGCCGCAGATTGCGACGACGACGAGCGAGGTCGATCCGGGCTCGCCTCTCATGAGGTTTTCGACCTGTGCCAGCACGCGCCCGCGGCCCGTGAAGTTTGCATTCTTCCCGGGCATCGAGCCGCCGAAGATGCGCGGCTCGCTCCGAGCTTGCAGCGGCTGGCCTGCGGCGGTCGCGAGGATGACCTTGCGGCGTTCCTCGGCGTTGGCGACGCCGACCAGATCTCCGAATACGACATTCGCCAGAATGCCGCGCGGCATGCTTTCGTCGCAGCGCAGGATGCAGATGCGCCGCATCCCCTGGCTTTCCGGGAGGGTAGCGAGGAAGTTGGTGAATTCTTTGCGGGTCCAGTAATTCTCGTCATAATCCGTCGTATGCAGCACAAACAAGTGCCGGGCAGCGACGAGCGCATCATGAATGTCGCCGACATAGTCCCCGCCGCGCCCGAAATCATAATCCTGAACCTTGACGCGGTAGCCCTCGCGCTCGAGCACGGCGGCGACCTCGGCCGCGGCGCTCCCCACGCTTCCGCGGCGGCTGACGAAGAAGTCATAGAGAAATTCGGTCGGTGACGACATTGAGGACCGCTCCCCGCCTCCCGGCATTCGGCGGAAAGGATAGCGCGGAACGGGAGGAAATCTCCATCCCTGATGGCGCTCGCGGTCTCCCGGGACCTTCTCTTGGTCAATCGAACCGCGGTCTACCCAGCCGCCGCAGCCACGCTCTGCCGGAAATGATCGAAGGGGTGCGAAGTATGCTTACGCACGAACAGTGCGGGACGGGCAATCGCCAGCGGGGGTGCGTGCATTTAACGGCGGCGTGTCACCGGCACCCATCGTCGGAACGCGGCGCTCGAGGAAGAGAAGAAAGCCGAGCGCGATGCCCGCTACGCGGCGCGCAAAGTCCGCACGCGCGAGTGTCAAAATAGCCAGTTTAGCCCCGGCGCGAGAGCGGCCGCGTAGTAGCGCAGCGCTGCCGAACCTCCCGGCACACTCACCGCAATTCGAGATGCGGCTTCGGGTAGTCAGCGCAGCCGCGCCACGAGCCGGCACTTGCGAACGACATCAGCATCGTATTGGCCAGAATTCGCCATGATAGACTGGCAACGACGCTTGAGTGTCTGACGCCACTTTGCCCTTTCCGGGCCGCCCAAACGCTCTTGAATTGCTGCGGCGGGTAAGCCGAGACCGCCTTTGGCGCCGAGGCCAACGCCAACGCCCGCACTGGCGCCGGCACCGCCGCTGGCCACCCCTGCACCAACGCCTGCGCCACCTACGCCAACCCCGGCGCCCTCGCTGGCGCCGACACCGCCACTGCCCACCCCTGCACCGACGCCCGCGCCGCCACCCTTCGAACCAAGGCCCTTGGACACGGCTGCCCGCCGGCCGCCTTGCCTGCGCCGCCAGCGACAACGCCAGTCCGGCCGAACTGGGCGGCGGCCTTGCGTGCGTCCCTTATGACGGACAAGCGGTCGGTCGGCGTTGGTGATACCGTCGTAGCGATCAGGGGCACTGCATCGGCCGCAGGCGGTGTCCCGGCCATCCGATCGATCATGCGCTCGACTTCGCCCATTGTGGGGCTACCGGGAGGGGCAGCCGACCCGACCGGCGAGGGCTGAGGCGTAGCTGGCGGTGGCGAGGGAGGTGCCGGCTGCGCCGTTACATCAGCCACAACTGGCGCAGGCCCCTCGGAACTTGCCTCCCCAGCTGAGCGCGCTTTCGGTCCAACCGGCTCGGGGGTCGCTTCCGACGTTGGCGATGCCGTGGCACCCGGCGAGGGCTGAGGCGTGGCTGGCGGTGGCGAGGGAGGTGCTGGCTGCGCCGTTACATCAGCCACAACTGGCGCAGGCCCCTCGGAACTTGCCTCCCCAGCTGAGCGCGCTTTCGGTCCGACGGGGTCGGGGATCGCTTCCGGTGTTGATAACGCCGTGGCACCCGGCGAGGGCTGAGGCGTAGCTGGCGGTGGCGAGGGAGGTGCCGGCTGCGCCGTTACATCAGCCACAACTGGCGCAGGCTCCTCGGAACTTGCCTCGCCAGCCGCGCGCGCTTTCGGTTCGACGGGCTCGGGGGTCGCTTCCGGCGTAGATGATGCCGTGGCACCCGGCGAGGGCCGAGGCGTAGCTGGCAGTGGCGAGGGAGGAGCCGGCTGCGCCGTTACATCGGCCACACCTGGTGCAAGCCCGTCGGAACTTGCCTCGCCAGCCGAGCGCGCCTTCGGTCCGATCGACGAAACGGCCAGCTCGTTAGGGAGCCATGGGGCGCCTGCGGCGGCGGCGCCGGTCATGGGGGCCGCATCCCGAGAAGAAGCGGAAGTGGAGGCTCGGAAATCCTGGCTTGCTACGCTCTGGCTGCGCTCGTCGCCGGAAATCACTCCGCCGGGTGTTGCTTCAACAATCTCTCGGCGCAGTTGCTTAAGGGGAGTCAAATCGGCGTATGTATAAACCACAATCGCGTAAGGCACGAGGATCGCGGCCCACAATCCGAGCGCCCTGAATGCCCTTGCAGTCGCTTTGCGAAGCATGACCGACCCTTTCTGGCCCCTCGGTTCACGCGGTCGCTGTCTGGATGGCGGTTCGTGAAGACCTTGGCCATTGGGTCAAATTTTAACAACAGCCGATGAAGCCCACGTGTTCCCTCCACTGTCAAGCGCGGTATTGCAGGCCCATGGTGGAGACGGACGAGACCGAAGTGCCGTTGCGCTCGAAGCACGAGCCAATCATGGGTTATGGCATCCCGAATGTCGGCAAGTTGCTGATCATTGGCGCGATGGAACACTCCCCGGACGGTCACCCACCCGGGTGCGAGCGGCTTCGGCATGAGCGGCTCGATCAGAGCCCATTCCGCACCCGTCAAATCCGTCTCGTAACGCAACCCTTCGCGGCTATGCTGCCACCGACTGGCCGGGGTCCACATCGCTGTTCTAAATAAAGTTCAATAACGCTCTCCGAATCACGCCTATACTGGCGACTCAATAGCCGATGGAAGTGCACATGACCGGTATAAGGACCTGTCGAGGCGTAGGCGTCGTGGTTGCCGCCAGGTCAAGAAGGCAGCAGCGGCGATCACCAAGGCTGGCAAGGATGTGACGGTTGGGGCGGTGGCGCAGAAACGCGTGCGGAAAAAACCGCTATCGAACGCGCGCACCGAACAGGCTTGCCAGGACGGCCGACAATCGTTGGTCTGGGCAAGGGTAGCCGGCCGCCCCTCGTTTGCCGTTCTGGATAACAGGAGCCTCACGGCGAGGCCATCAGGGATCGATGGGACGACGAGGCTCGGCCACCTGGACGGTCAGCAAGGCGATTGCGGGCCTCTAAAGCATCCCCTCTGCCATCAGTGCTCGACGAAGATGCGCCCACGCGTCCAGGGACAGTCAGAGATTGTTGTGAATCCACGCCCGGCGGTCAGGATCGGATGTTGCTTGCTTGATTCCTGGCTCGACGGCGCGGTTGAATAGAATCCCAAAATGCGGAGAAGGCGGCATCAAAACGAAATTGGAATTCATCGAGATAATATAGGCTTGGCTAATTACTAGGCTGAGGACCCAATCGCGCGATTGCTTTAGGGCGTGTGCCAGCTGCGTCGAAGGGAACGGCCTTTCCTTGCTCAACTCATGTCGCATCACGTCGATCGCTCTCATCGCGTGTTCGGCCTCTCGCCGCATCACGTCGAGGCGTTGCAACGTCTTCCTGCGCAAGGCGGGATCGTTCATCGTTTGAATCACAGTGACGTTAAACCACTCTTCGTTGACGCCGATAATATCCGGCTGCGACATGACATGCCTCCGTCGCTGTGGGCTAAGTCCGCTAGCCCTAGCTTGAGTCACGACTGTTGGAGCGAATGTGTCATATGCCGCGCGGCGAATAAATAATCCCTCCCATGTTCCAACTCCAGCGGGCTATTCGTCGGCTTCTCTAACGACCGCCGGCTCGGCATCGCAGCGCCTGTGCCAGAGGCCGGCGTCCGAAACCCTTCACCAAACCAGCCCTTCAGTGTGAAAGCTGAATTTTACACTGCGCGCACCTTTGCTCCTCACTCAGCGTTGAGGTTCGAGGCGGCCTGCAATCGAGCAACGCCATCGGCTTATTCACAGGAGGGGCGCCAGCGTCCGGCCGGCTATCGCGTTTCAGGTTCAACTCCTCCCGGGGTTGGTTGATCCAGCTTCCGTGGCGTCGGCCTCGTTTCCGGCATGGCGACGGCCATCAACAGCAGGGCGGCCAGGGCGACGGCTGCGAGAGTGAGGAAGGCCGCGTTGTAGCCAAACGCCGCGACGATGAAGCCGGCCGCGCCCTGGCCTGTCGAACCGCCGATCCCCTGGATCGTGCCGAGCACGCCCCGAGCGAGGCTGTAATGGCCGGTGCCGCGCATCATGTCGGCGAGCACCAAAGGCAGTAGCGCCTCGTACATGCCCGCGCCTACGCCGTCGAGCAGCTGGACGCCGAGCAGCCAGGAGGGATCGTCATATGAGGCGCAAAGCAAGCCGCGTAGCGGCACTGCCGCGAAGGCGATGATCAGCAGCGGCTTGCGGCCGAGCGCATTGGCACGGGTGACGAGGAGCGCCATCGGGATCGTCGCCAATTGCGTGACGATGATGGCTGTGGAAGTGAGCCCGGTTTCGTAGCCGGGATGGGCAAGGGCGAGCTTCTGGGCAACGAGCTGTAGCAGCGGGCCATTGGCGAAATTTAAAATGGCCGCCGCGGCCGCGAAAACGACAAGCGGCCGGGAGCGCAACAGGACGCGCCAGCTCTCCGGCCGACGCAAGGCTCGGGTGTCCTCCGCTGCGAGACCGCGGGCCCTCTCATGATCGATGGCCCGCGCCGGAATCGCCAGCACCGCGACAATGGTCAGCGCCGCGAAAACCGGCAAGAGATAGAAGGGCGCCGCTTGCGAGAAGATTGTCCCGAAAATGCCCACGACGACGGCGATGAAGACATTCCCGATGCGGTCGAAGACAGCGTTGCGGCCAAGCCGGGCGGGCAGAGCGTCCCTTTCGAAGAGACCGACCGTTATCGCGGCAACGACCGGCGCGAACACGCCCCCGAGGACCGCCATGGCGATATCGGCGGCGAGCACAACCGGAATGATTGGCATCCAGACGACGGCGAGGCCGCAAACCGAGAGGACGACAGTACCGGCGATGAGCAGAGCGCGCTTTCCCCGTATATTGTCGATCAAGGCGCCGACCGAGGGGTGCAGCATGATGCCAGTCAGGCCGCTTACGGTGAGAACAGCGCCGATCGTCGCCTGGCTCCAATGCGCATTGGTGAGGAGATAGACGATCACGTAAGCGCCGAGCCCGCCCCGCACATCCGCGAGGAGGAAATTGACCCAGTCCAGAGCAACGAGCCGCATGGGGGTGACCGCTTGCCGAAAGATGTACGATCCGTTGTACCGGCCGATGAGCAATGATCATAACAGGAGAACGCAGCACACGCGCCTTGGATCGTTGGCTTGGAATTGCCAAGGGGCAGGGGCGGAGTTGCGGCGATATCTGCTCGTCCGCCGCGCCTTGAAGGCCGCATCTCGACCCAAAGCGGTCGGAGCGGAGCGGCGGTTATGTGGCCGCTCACGGCCCGCGCGCAAGAGCGGCCGATGCCGGTCATCGGCTTCCTGAGCGGCGCGTCTCCCGACGGATTCGCCCCTCTCGTTGCCAACTTCCGCCAAGGGCTGAAGGAAGCCGGTTACGTCAAGGGGCAGAATGTGGCGATCCAATTCCGTTGGGCGGAGGGTCGTTACGACCTTCTGCCGCGCCTGGCGGCAGAGCTCGTCGATCGCCAGATCGCGGTGCTGGTCGCGAGCGGCGGCACCTTCGTAGCTCAGGCGGCAATGCGCGCGACTTCGGCGATTCCGGTCGTCTTCACCACCGGTGGCGACCCTGTCGAGCTCGGACTCGTTTCCAGCCTGAACCGCCCAAGCGGCAACGTCACGGGCGTTGCCCTGCTGACCTCAGAACTGGCGGTTAAGCGGTTCGAGGTGCACCGCGAGTTGGTCCCCAGCGCTCGCATCGTCGGTGTGCTGGTCAACCCCGACAGCGCGACGGGCCCAAACGAAGCAGGGGCGGTGCAGCAGGCAGCGGCGGCGCAGGGCGTGACGATCCATATCGTCAAGACCAGCCGCGCGGCCGATTTCGACGAGGCACGCTCCTCGGTGCCGGCGTGGGAGCGCTCCCGGTCGGCCCCGATCCGTTCTTCGGGAGTCATCGCGCCCAATTGGTGGGCCTCGCCGCCCGCTACGCCTTGCCGGCGATCTACGACACCCGCGACTATGCGGAAGCGGGCGTCCTTGTCAGTTACGGAACCGACTTCGGCAGGGCCTATCACCAGGCCGGAATCTATGCGGTCGGATCCTCGGCAGCGCGAAACCGGCCGAGCTGCCGGTGGTGCAGCTGAGAGAAATCGGGCTCGTCATCAACCTTAAGACCGCAAAGGTGCTCGGCCTCGATATCCCGCCTATGCTGCTTGCCCGTGCCGACGAGGTGATCGAATGAGGCGGCGGGAATTCATGGCGCTTCTCGGCGGCGCTGCAATTGCGTCGCCACTTGCCACGGCATTGTCACGGGAACCTGCTTTTACTTGTTGTTACTCGCTTGTGAGTGGGTGTCGAAACCAGTGATTTCAATTGCTTAGCCCGTCGCTCCAGGATGAGGAATCGCGCTCTGCTTGCTTGATGTGACAATGCCCAACAGCCGCTTCAGAGCTTCTCGCCATTGCCAGAGCCGTTCGAGGGCGTCGGAATCCACCACTCGGCGCCGCGCACGGTCTGGATATATTCGGGCCAGCGTAAATCGACTGGCGGTTTGAAGTCTTTCGGCAGCAATGGGGCAACCCACTTCGTGCCGCCTATACCGCCGCCTGTCCGTTCCTTGAACTCGCCCTGCGCCCCCTCGAGCAACTCCGGCTTGGTCAACAGGTCGATGAAGGTGGCCGCGATCGTCTTGGCTCCGAGGAAGATGCCGGGGTTGATCGCCGCCGGCAGCCCGCCCAAGGCGTTGTCGATCCAGGCCGGGTACTCATAATCGTCGCTCGGCGGACGCAGCCGCGGCCGCATGGTGAGCAAGCGTACTGTGGGAGCATGCCACGTATAATCGACGTAATCGTCCGACGTGTAGTTCAGCTGCCATTCCGGCAGCGCTCTCCGGAGTCGGGCCTCATACTCCCGCGGCGGCATCAGCCGCTCGCAATCCTCGAGGAACGGGTTCTCCATCGGCTTCAGATTGAGATTGGCTTGGATCTTTCGCGCGAACTCCCGCGCCTGCTCGCCGAACCTGGGTGGGCCCACGAGCTCCATGTTCCGGAAGGCTATGTCCGCCATCGCATGGTTGGTGAGCCCCACGCGCGTCTTCGTGACCCAGCGCGCTGAGACTTGACACCCGGTCGCCCCCGCGGCGTGCCGCGCGTTGTTGGCGAGCACGTTGTAGATCTGCTGCTGGATAGCGAGCGTCGGTGAGCGCCACGCATACTGTATCTGACTGAACCGGGGCGGGAGGTTGTCCGAGGTCGCGTCGCCCGCAACCATGATGAACTCGTTGAGCGTCCAGGTGCCGGTATGCGGGAACATCGCCTCCTTCGTGTATTTGGTCGTCGTGTACATCAGGCACAGCGCGTCGATAGCTCCGGGACACCGCGCCGCCGCGTGAGAGGTGTGTTTTGTCGGCATGAGGCTCTTGTCGATCCACTTCTCAGGCTCGAGCGTCTCGAAGGTGAACACGACGCTCCAGTATGATCCGCAATGCGTGTCCCATACGGTCGTATTCGAAAAATGGGGGTGATAGGAGATACAAGCGTCCAACCCGTCGAAATAGCCCTTCGCCGCGTGCACCGGCTTCGAGCCGCACACCTTTTCGGCCGGCTCACCGAAAAACTTGATCGTGCCGGCGATGCCGAACTTCTCCATCGCCGCCTTCGTCGCCAGGATCCCGGCGAGCGCAGTCGTGCCGAGCGCCGAATGCGGATCCGTGTGGCCGGCCGCCCAAGGGTGCAACCCCTCGCGCGGCGCCTGATAGGGGACGACCTGCTGGGAGTTCCCCGGCACCGCGTCGTATTCCGCATAGCCGCCGAGCACGGGGCCGCCTTTGCCCCAGCTCGCAGCGAAGGCCGTCGGCATTTCGCCCGAGCCTTCCTCGACCGTAAAGCCCTCGCCACCCAGCAGATCGCAATACGCCTTTGCGGACTTGTACTCCCGCCAAGCCGGTTCGGCGTAATTCCAGATCTCCAGGTGAAAATCCGAGAAGCGCCCGGCGTTCTCCACGATCCAATCGATCGCGTACTGCTTCTGCTTATCAAAGGCGGACATCAAAGCCTCCTCCGTTGACCCTCCCCGGGATCGCTATACGCACACCCGATATTCGGGGGCGAGCCTGCTCAGCACCTTGCAGCCTTGCCCGGTCACGACGATCGTGTGCCCCAGAGACATCGCGAGGTTGTGCGAGGCGTCGACCAGGATGGCATGCAGGAACAGCACCATGCCGGGGCGCGCAGGGGTCGGGTTGCCGGAATAAATCATGGGCGGCACGTCCATCCAGGATGGCCGGAAGGTGGCACCAAGCGAGTAGCCGCATGCCCCTAGGCGCGATGCGCCGTATCCGGCGACATCGAAGACACGGCGGTGCGCGTCGTCGATCTCGCCGAGCGGCCGCCCGGGCCGCACCGCCTCGGTCATCGCCGCCAGCGCGTCCCGTGTCGCCTCGAACATGGCACGCTGTCGATGGTTGCCCTTGCCGATGGCGACGGTCCGCATCAGGCATGCGCAATAATAACGATAGCTCGCGGCAAACTCGAGCGTAAGCTGGTCGACGGCGTCGAGATGGCGGTAGCCGGTCGCGCTGCGGACGAGAAGCGCCCGATCGCCCGAGCCCAAGACCGGCCCCGACGGTGGTGGATCACCCCCGCCTTCCAGGATGACCTTCGCTCCCGCCGCCGCGATACTGCCCTCGAAGGCGCCGGGGCGGGCCGTCGACACCATCGCCATAAGCGCGTCGTCGGCAAGCGCCGCAGCCTTCCGCATATAGGCGAGTTCGGCCGGCGACTTGGTGACGCGAAGTCCGCGAACGAGATCGGAGGAATCGACCAGCTCGCACCAGCCATCGAGCTGGCGGCGCACGCGTTCGTGGTTGAGGCCGGTCAGACCGAAGGTGTTGAGCTCGATGCCGACGAGGCTTCCCTGCAGCCCTTTCTCCTTGAGAATCGCCTTGAGGTCCCGTGCCGGATCCGCCCCTTCCAAATCGTACCAGATGCGGATGTCTTCGATGATGGAGGTGCGCCGCGCTTGCTCCAGATCGGGCCGCCGCGTCAGTAGCGTGATCGGCTGGTCATCGGCAGTGAGGATTGCGCATTGGAAGAAGACGAACCCAGCACTGTCGAAGCCGGTGAGGTAGTAGTGGCTCTCCTGCGCGAAGATCAGCAGCGCGGCCAAATCGGCTTCGCGCAGCGCCGTGCGGGCGCGCCCGATCCTCTCCGCGAACTCGCGCCGCTCGAAGTGCAATGCCATCCTGCCTCCCGTGACTCGGTCGGCCCACACTTGTCCCGCAGCCCGCGACCGCACGGCAACGCGCTTGCGCCCCCGCCCATAAGCCACCCGCAGACCTGCGGAGCGCCGCTTCGAGCGCGCCCGGGCCTATTGCCGGGCTCGTGGAGCGGACGGCCGCCGCGGCTACTGCAAGAGCCAGCTCGCCCAGCGAGAGATCACCTTATCGCGGTTTGCCGCCCACCATTCCGAATTGTAGACGTACATTTGCTTCTTGATGTCCGGGGCAGTCGGCAGAACCGAGAGCCGCTCGGCCGGAAGGTAGTCGACCGCCTTGTTGTTCACGAACCCGTAGGGGATAAGCAGCGAGAGGCGGGCCTGGGGCACTGGCATCGTGATGAAGGCCGTGAACTTCATCGCGTTCTCGCGGTTCGGTGCTCCCTTCGGCACTGCCCAGCAATCGGTGCGTAACGCCCCTTGGCGCCAAGCGACTTCGACGGGTGCGCCCTTCGCCTGGATGGCCGCGATGCGGCCGTTCCACGCGATGCCCATCGTGACTTCCTTGTCGTTCAGGAGCTGTGCCGGGATGGCGCCCGCCTCCCACCACTTGACCACGGCAGGCTTGATCTTCGCGAGGCTGTCATAGGCCTTGTCGATGTCGATCGGATAGACCTTCTCCATCGGCACGCCGGCCGCCATGGTCGCGGACTCGAGGTCGGGGACCAAGCCGCCGGTGCCCGCCGGCATCGTGCGGCCCCCCGGGAATTTCTTGGTGTCCCAAAAGTCGGCCCAGCCGTCCGGCTTCGCGCCCTTGAACACGTCTGTTCGGTATGCGCAGACCTGCGCGTAGGGCAACATGTCGAGGGCGTATTGGTGGCTGAACGCTTCGTCGATGTTGCCAGTGTCGACCAGGCTGTAGTCGATCTCTTCCCAATAGTCGCCCTTGGTCTTGAGATTGATGACGTCGGCAAAGTCGAACTCGGCAACATCCCACTCGACGTTCTTCGTGTCGACCATAGCCTTGACCTTGACCACGTCCGGGCCCTCCGACTCGATCACCTTGATGCCCGACAGGCGCTCGAAGGGTTCGAAGTAGGCCTTGCGTTGGGCCTCCTGGAACGCCCCACCGTAGGAGCTCACGCGCACGACGCCCTTGCCCTTGAGGCGCTCGGGAATCGACGTGATCTCCGGAAGCGTCACGGGCTCGGCGGCAAGCACGTAGGGATTGCCAAACAGCTTGCCGAGCCCTGTGGCCACGCCAGCGCCGAGCGCCAAGCGGCCCGCGGAATGAAGGAACTGCCGGCGGCCGTAATCCGCAGCGTGCGGCGACCGCAGCGCAAGCGACAGCAGAAACTCGATGAATTTCCGATCTTCCGGCATTGGGTCATCTCCCTTTGTCTATGTTTTGATGTGCCTCCCACTGCGTATCGGCATGCTCGTCCTGCAATCCTACCACCAGATCCGCGCCATCCGAAATCTCATCGGGGCGCGGTTCAATTGAATGCGGCGGGAACATGGCCGCTTGCAAACAGACCGTCCTCCTCGTCAAGCGCTGCAACCCCTTCGGCAGCCCGCCAGCGACATGGCTACGGCCAGCCCTTTCATCGTGCTACTCCGCGGCGATGGCGGCTGTCGACGTTCGCATGCGCTCCGACCGCCTGCGGATAAGCTCCGCGGCCAGGAACAGCGCCGTTGTGAAGACGATCAAGATCGTCGAGACCGCGGCGATCGTGGGGTCAATCTCGAAACGGATGCTCTGCCACATCTTGCGCGGCAGCGTCACGGCGGTCGTTCCGGAGACGAACAGCGCCACGATCAGCTCGTCGAACGACGAGATGAACGCGAACAACGCTCCCGCCATCACACCGGGGCGAATGATCGGGAGCGTCACCTGCCAGAAGGTGCGCCACGGCGTCGCCCCAAGGCTCATCGCCGCATATTCCAGTCGCTCGTCGAAACCTTGCAGCGTCGCGGAGACATTGATGACGACGAAGGGAACCGCCAGACAGGTGTGCACCAGAATCAGCGCAAAGGGACTTCCGACCAGCCCCAGCAGCGCATAGAAGAAATAGACGCCGATCGCCACGATAATGACGGGCGCGATGAGGGGCGAGATGATGAATGCGTTGATCAGCTTCTTGCCCGGGAAGCGGCCGCGCACCAGTCCGAGCGCGGCCGGCGTGCCGAGGCCAGTCGCCAGAATCATGACGATGAGGCCGATCCAGATGCTCAGCCTCGCGGCGTCGAGCCAGTCGGAGCGGCCGAAAAAGTTTTGGTACCACTGAAGGCTGAAGCCGGGGGGAGGAAAGCTCAGATACTTCGCCGAGGAGAATGACAGCGGCACGATGACCAGTATCGGGAAAATGAGGTAGAACAGTACGAGTGCGGCGATCGTTCCGAGCCAGATGCCCACCGCGCGCGGGCGTTTCAAAGCGCTTTGCGCATGACATTTCTGCGTCATGTCCGCGCCCGCCCAAAGGCCTGCTCGACGCCCAGCGTTCGCACAAAGATGGCGAATATCAGCAAAGCCGCGGCGAGTAGTACCACGGCGAGAGCAGACGCGAGGGGCCAATTGAAGAGATCCACCTGCTGCTGGATCAGCACCGCTATCATGAGATCCTGTGGCCCGCCCACGAGCGCTGGCGTGATGAAAAACCCGAGGGCGAGTATGAACACTAGGAGACAGCCGGCCGACACGCCCGGCAGTGAGAGGGGCAGCACCACCTGGCGGAAGACATTGATCGGCCTGGCACCGAGGCCTTGCGCCGCCCGCAATAGGTTCTCGTCGATGCCGCGCATGACGCCGTAGAGCGGCAGGATCATGAACGGCAGCAACACGTGGACCATGGCGACATAGACAGCGAAGGTCGTGTTGAGCAGCCGCACTGGCTCGTCAATTACGCCAAGCGAAAGGAGGAGCTGATTGATGAGTCCCTGCTGTCCCAGCAGGACCATCCATGCGTAGGTGCGCACGAGAATGCTGGTCCAAAACGGCACCAGCACAAGAATCATGAGGAGGTTGGACTTCGCCGGGTCGACGCGAGCCAGCACATAGGCCACGGGATAACCGAGCATAAGCGACACCACGGTCACGATCAGGCTGATCCGAACCGTCAGCCAGAGGACGTGGAGATAGACCCCGGTCTGAAAGATCTGCACGAAGTTGTCGGCAGTCCAGTGCGGCTCGTGAATGCTGCGAAACATCATGGCCGCGACCGGGTAGGCGTAGAAGACTCCAAGATAAATTAAAAGCGGCAGCACCAGGGCGACATGACCGCGCTGCGAGGCGCCGCGTCCCGAGCTTGTCGCCGCCGATGCCATCACGCGCCGTCCTGCGACCAGCCAAAGGAACCGGTCACGGGGCCGCCTCGACGGGCGGGACCGCTGACAGCTTGCCAAGGACAGGTCCCCCACCTACGCCGAGCCAGCGCTTGGATCATGGGATTCCACATTTGCAGATGACGTAGCTGTCGCGACCTGCTTACCATAGATGTCCATCTGTGTGAAAGATTCTCAATCCTGCGATCATGACGGCGATGACGATCGAATCCTCGACCGAGAAGGCAGCGGCTCGCAAGGCCCCGTCCGGCGCATCTGTCGTGCTCGACCATCTCGACAAGCGCTTCGGCAGCGTCGTCGCGGTCGACGATCTTTGCCTCACGATCGACCCGGGCGAGTTCATCACCTTCCTCGGCCCGAGCGGCTCGGGCAAGACGACGACGCTGATGCTGATCGCCGGTTTCGAGTTTCCGACCGCCGGCGAGATCTTCATCGATGGGGCACCGATCGTGCGGATGCCGCCATATCGCCGCAATATCGGGATGGTGTTCCAGAACTACGCGCTCTTCCCGCACATGACGGTCGCGGAGAACGTCGGCTTCCCGCTGAAGCAGCGCGGCGTCGACAGAGAGACAATCGCCAAGCGTGTCGCCGAGGTGCTGGAGACGGTGCAGCTTGCCGGCTACCAGGCGCGATTTCCGCGGCAGCTTTCGGGCGGGCAGCAGCAGCGCATCGCTTTGGCGCGCGCCATCATCTTCAACCCGCGCGTCCTGTTGATGGACGAGCCTTTGAGCGCCTTGGACAAGCAATTGCGCGAAGGGCTGCAGCTCGAGATCAAGCGCCTGCACGAGCGGCTCGGCATCACCTTCATCTATGTGACGCATGACCAGCGCGAGGCGCTCGTCATGTCCGACCGGATCGCCGTCATGAACAACGGACGGATCGAGCAGCTCGGCAGCCCGGGCGATCTCTACGACCGGCCGGCAAATCGCTTCGTCGCGTCTTTTGTCGGCGAGTCGAATTTCCTCGAAGGTCGGGTCGAAGGCGTCGAACAGAACAAGCTCGTCGTCAGCCTCGGCGCTGCGAAGGTGCGAGCAATCGGGCATGCCGGCTTCGACGCCGGCGCACCGGTTGTCCTGACGGTTCGCCCGGAAAAGCTGCTCTTCGCGGAGAGCGGCGCGGCGTCGCGGACGACCGCCGTGAATGTCCTGCCGGCCATCGTCCGCGAAGTGACCTTCGTCGGCGAGATGCACCGCTACGTCGTCGAGACCGAGTTCGGCGCCGCGATCACGCTGAAGCAGCAGCATCGCTTCGGCATCAAGACCCCCGCCTTATTGGAAGCCGTCACCATCGAGTGGTCGGTGGAGGATACGCTTGTCGTCGGGGCCGAAGAGATCAGTCACGCGCGAAAATTCTCCCAGCGAGCGGAAATCGCTGATGAGGATCATGGCGGGTAGCTGACGACCCCTGAGGACGGTGTGACCGGGGGACGGGAGGCAGCCGACTCAAGGCGATGCGACACTTTTGTCCCGTGTGCGGCAGCGTCCTCTTAGGGACACCTGAAGCAGCTGCGCGTGCAATCACGGTCTATGCCGCATGGGCGCCTCGATTTTATTCCAAGCTCAGTCACTGCGCGCAAATTGAACGGACTCCGGCTTGAGCACGGCATCCGGGTCGCACTGATGCGGGGCTCGTCTGCCGAGGCGGAGCCAGAGCCTCGTGCCGAGATCGGGAAGAAGGGTCAGGCCATGGAGATCGAACGCACCACATTCGGTACCATCACGATTGACGGAAAGACCTATGAGCACGACGTGATCATTCGCCTCTCCGGCGAAGTGGCGAAGCGGAAGAAGAAGCTATCGAAAAAATACTACGGCACCTCGCATATCCTCTCGAAGGACGAAGCGAAGTTCGTCTTTGAGAAGGGATGCGAGGAGCTAATTCTCGGCTCGGGCCACGTGGGCAATGTGCATCTTTCGCCGGAAGCTGAGACGTATTTCGAAAAAAAGGGCTGCAAGGTCCTGTTGCAACCAACCCCCAAGGCGATTCATGCGTTCAACAGCTCGCATGCGAAGAAGATCGGGCTTTTTCACGTGACCTGCTGATCGGGTGGCGGCCGCGACTGCGCTGCGGCGGATGAGCGAGCCGCGATGACCACCAGCTCGAAGTGGCGTGCGCTTGCGCTCGGCATCGCCTTGTTCGGGGCGGGATTGGCGACGCTCGTGACATCCCCGAGCCTCGCCGAGGGGAGTACAGCGCTCGACCGTTACGTCGCCTCGCCCGATCCAAGCTACCGCTATGGTTTGATCAACACGATCCCTGGTGACGGATACACGGGCTACGTGCTGGAGATGACCTCGCAGCAATGGCGCGGGGCAGCGGAGGTAGACCGGCCGATTTGGAAGCACTGGCTCACCATCGTCGTGCCGCTGCTGGTCAAGACGCGGATAGGCATCCTCGTGATCAGCGGGGGGCTCGAACAACAGCAAACCCCCGGCGCGCATCAATCCGCTCGCTAGTTTGCTCGCCGTGACCACCGGCTCGGTGGTGAGCGAGCTGCGCATGGTGCCAAACCAGCCCCTGACATTTGCAGGAGAGACGCGGCAGCGCTCCGAGGACGCGATCACCGCCTATAGCTGGGACAAATATCTGAGGACCGGCGACGACACCTGGCCGCTGCGTCTCCCCATGACGAAGAGCGCGGTTCGGGCCATGGACACGATCACGGCCTTCTGCAGCACCGGACAAGGCCGCAGCATTGCCGTCGATCGTTTCGTGGTCGGCGGCGCCTCCAAGCGAGGCTGGACAGCGTGGACCACTGCAGCGGTCGACAGTCGCGTGGTCGGGGTTGTGCCGGTGGTCATCGACCTTCTGAATATCGAGCCGTCCTTCGACCATCACTACCAGGCCTATGGCAATTGGGCGCCGGCGGTGCGGGAGTACGAGGATATGGGGATCATGGACTGGGCAGGCACGCCGCAGTTCCAAGCGCTCATGCGAATCGAGGACCCGTACTCCTATCGCGATCGCCTGACGATGCCGAAATTCATCGTCAATTCGACCGGAGACCAATTCTTCCTGCCGGACTCCTCCCGATTTTACTTCGACGGGCTTATGGGGGAGAAGTACCTCCGTTACCTGCCGAACACCGACCATTCGCTCAAGGACAAGGGCACCGACGCCGCAGAGAGCGCGCTTGCGTTCTACGAATCGATCGTCAGCGGGGCAACGCGACCCGAGTTCACCTGGCACTTCGAAGACGACGGCTCGATCCGGGTGAAAACGTCGATGAAGCCGACAGAGGTCATGCTGTGGCAAGCGGCAAACGGGACGACGCGCGATTTTCGTCTGCAGACGATCGGGCCGGCATTTACGAGCTCGGTTATAAAGGACGAGGGCGATGGCCTTTATGTCGGCCGGATGGCCGCGCCATCGCAGGGCTGGGTCGCCTATTTTGTGGAGATGACCTTTCCGGGCCCAAGCGGCGACCCGTTCAAATTCACGATTCCTCGTCGAACCGGAAGCTGCCGCGCAGCTGGAGCTCCTTGGCGACGATGACGTTGACCGGCAAGGTCATGTCGCCACCGAGCCCGAGCTGGACGATGACCCCGCCCACACGCACCACATCGAGTGCGCCACGCAGCGCCGCCTGGTTGCCCGAAGCCGCGAACAATACGTCAAAGGACCCTTTGTGCTGCGCGTAGGGGATCAGCGCCTGCGGCTCCTCGGTGATGCTGATGGTTCGCGACGCGCCCACCGCCTCGACTTCGCGCTCGGCGAGGTCGGGTGAATCGAGCGCGCCTGGGCTGGCTTGAGAGCTCATAGCGGCACCGCCCGTGCCAAGCCGGGCTGAACAAGGGCGAAGCGCGCCATCCACCGGCACAGACGTTCTACGCCCACCGGCAGGGACGCTTTGCCGACCGCACGCTCGAGAACCAGCAGCAACGTGCGTCGGCATGAGCGAGAACTACCCGGTTGAGCTTCTGCGAGCCGATTAAGGTTCTCGATGACAAAGCCCCTGCGTCAGGCCACTTCTCCAAGGTACCATTCGATCCAGCGGATGACGTTCGGCTCGACCGGAGCGTAGGGGCCCGGCTCATAGAAGCGGGAGTTCACGCCCTTTTGGTTGTCTTCAGTGATCCGTTTGTCGGCCTGCGTCGTCACCCGCCAGAGCCAGGTGAGTTTGTCGAGGTCGTAATCGACGCCTTCTTGCGCGTCGCCCTTGACGAGCCACACGAGCTCGAGGGCGCAGGTCGACGGCGTCAGCGGCATGAAACGGTAGAGGACTCCGTGGTCGGGATAGGCGATGAAGAAGCTCGAGGGCGCGAAATGGGTCGAGGTGACCCCGCCATCATAGTCGGTGAAGGCGCCCATCAGCGGCGCCACCGGCCTGCCGTCCGGTCCGCCGGTCTTGATCCCGTCATAAAGTGCGTAGCGGAAGGTGAAGATCGAGGCCTCGCCGGTTGACGAACCGACCCGGTGGTCGATCGAGGCCACGCTGACGCCGAGCGCGCAGGTGCGCGACTCCATCGCAGCGTTCAGACCCTCGATCCTGTCGAGCGGCTGCTCCAGCGCGTGGAGCCTGGAATATTCCGGATGCGACGGGGTGCAATGGTAGCATTCGAGATAGTTCTCGACCGCGAGCTTCCAGTTCGCCTCCATATGATAGGTTTCCCGATGCGCAACCTTGGCGCTGCTGAAGCCATAGGGGCCGTAGGCGGCCGAGATGCCGGCGCGCGCCTTGTCCAGCGACAATGGCGTTTCGGCGAGCGAGATGAAGACGAGCCCTTCGATGACCTCGAGATGCACTTTTCGCAGGCCGAATTTCGACTTGTCGAATTCGGCCGGCATGTAGCGGGCGGCGCGCAAGGTCCCGTCGAGATTGTAGCTCCAGGCGTGATAGGGGCAGACCAGGACCGAGGCGTGGCCCGACGAGCCCTTGCAGATCCGCGATCCGCGGTGCCGGCAGACATTGACGAAGGCCCTGAGCCGCATGTCCTTGCCGCGCAAGATGATGATGCTTTCATCGGCGATTTCACAGAGAACCCAATCCCCGGGATTTTGAGCGCTCGACGCGTGTCCGGCGAGGATCCAGTGCCGCAAGAAGAGGCGCTCCATGTCATGCGCGAAGGCCTCGGGGCTGTTGTAGAGCGCCTGGTCCAAGGAGTGCGCTTTCGGCTGGCGGCGCACGATATCGGCGATCCGGGCGGCGTTCGTCTCGGCGGTTGCGATGGCGTGGATCGTCATGGCGGCTCCTCCGGGATGCTCTGGCCGCGCTCGCTTCAGGCACGCACGCGGATGTTCTTCGGGTCGTAGAGCGGGGTCAGGCTCGCCTGCGCCGTGAGGCGCCGCCCCGCGATCTCGATTTCGAAGCCGCCGGCCACGACGCGCTCGAGGACCGGCGCCTCATCCTCGCGCACATAGCCGAGCGCCACGGCCCCGCCCAGATGATGCCCATAGGCGCCCGATGTCGTACGGCCGACCATCCGCCCGCCATGCCAGATCGGTTCGTCATGATAGAGCAGCGGCTCGGGATCAGCGAGCAGGAATTGGACGAGCCGGCGCCTCGGTCCCGCCTCACGCTGCCGCAGCAGGGCCTCGCGGCCGATGAAATCGCCCTTGTCGAGCTTGACCGCGAACATCAAGCCGGCCTGCAGCGGCGTATCTTCATCGCCGATGTCATGTCCCCAATGCCGATAGGCCTTTTCGATCCGGCAGGAATCAAGCGCGTGCAGCCCGGCAAGCCGCAACCCGAAGGCCGGCCCGGCTTCCGCAAGCGCGTCGAACACGCCGCGCGCGAATTCGGTCGGAACATAAAGCTCCCAGCCGAGCTCTCCGACATAAGTGACGCGAGCCGCGCGCAGGCGGGCATAGCCGATCTCGATCTCCCGCGCCGTCGCGAAGGGATGGACCGCATCGGAGAGATCCGCTCCCGATACGGCCTGAAGCAAAGCGCGGCTGTTCGGGCCCATGACGCAGAGCACGGCTTCGGCCGAGGTGATGTCGGTCGCGATCGCATGCGCGTCCGAGGGGATGTGCCGCTTCAGCCAGGCAAGGTCCCGGCGCGCCGCGGCGCCAGCGGTGACGATTTGATAGACCGTCTCCGAGAGGCGCGTGACGGTGAGGTCCGCTTCGATCCCGGCGCGCTCGTTCAGCCATTGGGTGTAGACGATCCGGCCCGGCGCCACCGCGACATCATTGGCGCAGATGCGCTGCAGCACCGCCTCCGCATCGCGGCCCTCGACGCGGAATTTGCCGAATGAGGTCATGTCGAACAGCCCGACCGCCTGGCGCACCGCGAGGTGTTCGGCGGCTGAGTGTGCGAACCAGTTCTGCCGACCGTAGCTGTACTCATATCTCGGCTCGACGCCCTCCGGCGCGAACCAGTTGGCGCGCTCCCAGCCGGCCGCCTCGCCGAAACAGGCGCCACGCGCGCCGAGCCGCTCATGCAGAGGAGAGGTGCGGACGCCGCGCGCCGTCTCATATTGGCGATGAGGCCAGTGCATGGCGTAGAGCAGGCCGAGCGACTCCGATACGCGCTCCTTGAGATAGCGCCTGTTCACCTGGAACGGCTGCATGCGGCGAATATCGACATCGGCGAGATCCATGGGCGCATGGCCCTCGACGATCCATTCGGCGAGCGCCTTGCCGGCGCCACCGGCCGACTGGATGCCGATCGAATTGAATCCAGTCGCCACGAACAGATTGCGCAGCTCGGGCGTCTCGCCGAGCAGGTAGCGGACATCGGGCGTGAAGCTTTCCGGGCCGTTGAAGAATTTGCGGATACCGACCCGTTCGAGAGCCGGCAAGCGGCGCATCGCGGCTTCGAGGACCGGCGCGAAATGCTCGACATCGTCCGGCAGCTCGCCGAACTCGAAACCGGGTGGGATGCCGTCGACCGCCCATGGCTTGGCATTCGGCTCGAAGGCGCCGAGGAGGAGTTTGCCGGCATCCTCCTTGTAATAGGCGCAGTTGTCCGGGTCGCGCAGCACCGGCAGATCCGGTGTGAGCTCCGGGAAGGGCTCGGTGACGATGTAGAAATGCTCGCAGGCCTGCAGCGGAATGTCGACGCCGGCCGTGAGGCCGAGCCGCCGCGACCACATGCCCGATGCGATGACCACATGGTCCGCCTGCAGCTCGCCCTCGCTGGTCGAGACGCCTGTCGCCCGGCCGTTCCGCGTGAGGATCGCGGTCACCTCGACACCCTCGATCACCTTGACGCCGCGCATTGTGGCGCCCTTGATCAAGGCCATGGTCGTGTCGATCGGGTTCGTCTGTCCGTCGCCTGGCAGATGCACGCCGCCGACCACATCGTCGACATTGAGCAACGGCCAGTATCGCTTGATCTCCGCCGGGCCGACGCGATGCACATCGAGGCCGAAGGTCCGGGCCATGGAGGCGCCGCGCAGCAGCTCCTCGAGCCGCGCCTGCGACGTCGCGATCGACAGGCTGCCGCGCCGCACGAAGCCGGTCGCCTGCCCGGTCTCGGCCTCGAGCGTCGCATAGAGGTTGGTGGTGTATTGCGCGAGCCTCGTCAGGTTTGCGGTGGCGCGCAACTGACCCACCAGGCCGGCCGCGTGCCAAGTCGTGCCGCTGGTCAGGCGCTTGCGCTCGATAAGGAGAATGTCGCTCCAGCCGAGCTTGGCGAGGTGATAGGCGATCGAAGCGCCGACGATCCCGCCGCCGATGATGACGACACGCGAATGGGTGGGGATGGCTTTGGCCATGTGCGTCCGATCCGCTGAGATTGATTATCCGCGCAAGCGCTCGTTGGCCGCGTCCCAGGCGGCGTCCGCGAGCACGGTCGCCCTGCGCCGCTCGCCCAGCACCATGATCTCGAGAGCCGTGCCGGGATCGGTCAGTCGCGGGTCGATATAGGCGAAGGCCAAGGATCGGTTCGTCGCATGGCCATAAGCGCCGCTCGTCGTGACGCCGGTGAGCCGGTCGCCATGATAAACGGGCTCGTTCCCCATGCAATCAGCATCTCCGGCGTCGACAACGAGGTAGACGAGCTTCATGCGAGGCCCGCGTTGCTTGAGCGCGAGGCTCGCGGATCTGCCGATGAAGTCGGATTTGCCGAGCCGGATGAAGCGCTCCATCGACGCCTCGAACATATCGATTTCGGTCGTCAGCTCGGCCCCCCAACCGCGATAGGCCTTCTCCATGCGCAGGCTGTTCATGGCATAAGTGCCGAACAACGCCATGCCATGCGGACGGCCCGCTTCCATCAGCGCATCGAACACCTTCGGCATCTCCGCCATCGGGCAATGAAGTTCCCAGCCGAGCTCGCCCACATAGGTGATCCTCAGGAGCCGCACGCCCGGGACCCCGGCGACCACCGTTTCCTTTCCGGTCAGCCAGCGGAACGATGAGTTCGAGAGATCGACATCCGTGCAGCCGGACAGCACGTCGCGCGCCCGCGGGCCCGCGAGCACGAGCGTGCCGAAGGCATCGGTGACATTCGTGATCAGGACACGCTCCCCGTCGCGCCGGCGCCAGGCGAGCTGATCGAAATCGTGCAGCTCGGCGGCCGCGGCCGACAATAGATAGAACCTCTCGGGCCCGAGCCGGGTAATCGTCATCTCGCTCTCGATCAAGCCGTTGGCATTCAACAGATGGCCGAGCGCGATGCCGCCGTCATGGGCAGCAATCGTGTTGGCGCAGATCCGCTCGAGGAAGGCATTAGCGTCCGGCCCGCTGATCTCGAATTTGGAGAAGCTCGAGAGATCCATCAGGCCGGCGCGCTCGCGCACCGCCAGGGCCTCCGCTCTGACCGCGTGCCAAGCGTTCGAACGCTTGAACGAGAAGCGTTCGCCTTCGCCCGACCGGTCATACCACCGCGCCCGCTCCCAGCCGAACACCTGGCTGAATTGCGCGCCTTCGGCTCTGAGCCGCTCATGCACGGACGACAATCGCAGATTGCGCCCCGCCTCGTGCTGTTCGCTCGGCTTGTAGCAGTAATACATGTGTTGATAGTCGGCGACCGCGACAGCCTGCGTGTAGTCCTTCGTGGCCCAGTTCCCGAACCTTCGGGGGTCGAACTCGCGCATGTTGATTTCGGCCTGACCATGCACCATCCATTGCGCCAGATATTTCCCGGCGCCGGCGCCCTGGCAGATGCCGATCGATGCCCCGCAATGCATCCAGTAATTCCTCGGCCCCGCGGCGGGCCCGGAGAGGTAGACGCCGTCCGGCGTATGCGTGATCGCGCCCGAGATCACCGATTTGAGGCCCGACGAGCCGAATAGCGGCAGGCGTTCTTCGGCCTTCTCCAGCCACGGGAGGAGCCGGTCGAGCTCGGGCGTGACGAGTTCGCTCTCGAAGTCCCAGGAGGGAGGTCGCCCATCCCAGCAGAGATGTGCGGTTGCCGTCTCGTAGGGACCGATCAGGATGCCGTTCATCTCCTCGCGCAGATAGGCGTTCGAATAGGGATCGCGCACCACGGGCAGTTCCCGGCCAAAGCCGATCAATTCCTTGACCGGTTCCGTGATCACGTAATGGTGCAGCATATTGGCGATCGGCACATCATGTCCGGTCCATGAGCCGACCACGCCCGCATAGGAGCCGGCCGAGTTCACCAGATGCTCGGCGGTGATATCGCCATGCTCGGTGACGACGCGCCATTCGCCTGTCGGTAGGCGCCTGGCGTCCGTGACGCGGGTCCGGCGCTGGATCTCGGCGCCGAGTCTGCGAGCTCCCGCCGCCATGGCGTTGGTGACGTCGGCTGGTGCGACATGCCCGTCATGAACCGTGCGGAAAGCAGCCTTCACGCCGAAGGGGTTGAGGAAGGGGTGATATTGCCGGATCTCGGAGGGGCCGATGATCTCGCATTCATAGCCGGCGAGGCGCGAGATGCCATAGACGTGCCTCAGCCAGCTCACCTCTTCGTCGGTAGTGGCGAGCCGCAAGCCGCCGCAACCGTGCCAGGAAACGGCTTGCCCGGTCAGCTCTTCGAGCTTCGGGTAGAGCTGGGTGCCGTAGACATGGACCTTCGTCATGTTGAGCGACGAATTGAAATGCGGGCACTGTCCAGCCGCATGCCATGTCGAACCGGAGGTCAGCTCTCCCTTTTCGACCAGCACCAAGTCCGTCCAGCCTTCCAGGGCGAGGTGATACAGCAGACCCACCCCCATGATGCCACCGCCTACGATTACGACCCTTGCATGTGGTTTCATTCAGGTCTTCTCCGTCGCACTCGTTTATGGCTCGGCTGGAATCCGCGCGCCCCTAGACCGATCGCGCGCGGACGCAAGTTGCGATGCCATGGACGCGCGATCGAGTGGTGCGCCAGCTGATTTGCAGATGCCGAGTTCTTCACCGAGGTGCCATGCTGAGGTGTTCCCAAGCGGCCGCCGGCGCCGCACAGCTATTTCTCGTGCACAACTGAGCGACCGTTCCACGTCTGGAGAGTGCACCGGCCGATCATCGCACAGTGGAGGAGCTTAAGGCTTGCGTGCGGTCCGGGAGAAGCCTACTTAATGCGAAAGTAACATAAGCTTCCGGTTATGTTGTGAAGCGCGCGCTCCCTCCATTGCGTCTTTTGACGGTGTTCGAAGCTGTGCTCCGCTGCGGCGGGATCAGGCAGACCAGGGCGGAGCTGAACGTCTCCCAACCCGCGGTGAGGCATTGTCACGGGAACCTGTTTTTACTTGCTATTACTCGTTCGCCAACGGAAGTCGAACCAGTGATTCCAATAACTTAACCCTTTGCGCCATGTGGCTGGAGCGGCCTCTACTTGCTTGATGTGACATGCCGGGGCAAGGGTCTGGGGGGCAGCCGCAGCCGACTTGCCCCCCATATCAGGTCGTGGCCTAGGACCCCGTCGGCCGCTCCCAAAGGGTTGCTGGCGGGGCCCGCCTTTTCTCAAAACGTGCTACCGTCATGCCGGCCCCGGGCGTGCTCTCAATGGCCCCGTCCGTGGCCAGGGGGCCGTCGGTTTCCGGCAAGGGGGGCCGGCGAGGGACCCACCGTGGAATGGTTGAGCCGCCGTGCTTATGTAAGGGCTGGCGACATCCCGACGCCGCACTCCTTGTAGCCAGGGCGTCGCCGACGTCTGCGCGCCGTGCGGGGCCGTCGTTTCCGTCGAATGTTAGATCGCAGCGAGCTCGGCCTCGCGCAGGCCGGCAAATTCGCCAAGAAGATGACGTGTTGTGCGCTCTGGCGAATTGAGGTCGTCCCCGGGGACCGCGCCAGCTCCCGACGTGGCGAAGGAATGCCCGAACCTCGGCGGCCCGGCCGGCTTGCGTGCGAGCGGGAAGCGCCATCATTCGCATGAGGAGCTTGTCGGCGACCACAAGGATGGCTTTTTGGTCTGCAATAGCGCTAGAGCGCCCGCAGCTATCGGGGCCGGCATCAACCTTCCGGTAGGCCGCTCGCGTTTTATGTCGAGAAGCTCCTCGTCGAGCACCTCAAGGCGAAGGGGTATTTGAAGGAGAAATAGCGTGCGCAACTATGTCGTATGGAACCCCAGCGATGCACGCGATCGGAAGACGATATCTGCCGACTCCGAACTCGAGGCGGCCACCGTCTTTTTAGGGGTGCCGGCATCCCCAGTGCCTAAGTCCATTGCCCACGCCCGTAGGCCGGCCTGTCATGTGCTATGGGTTCCGGCGCCGCCTCAACAAATGCCGCCTAGTTCGAAGCGATTTTGGAAAGCCTGATCTTCGTCGAGGAGAACGGCGAGGGGCCGGGCGTGAGGCTGAGGTTGAGGAAATGAGCGACGTGAAATCAACTACCCAAGTGGCCCGCGAGGAGCAGGCGAACAAATCGTTCGCGAAGGCGCAGGCCGAAGAAAAGCGCAAGAACGATGTCTTTGCCGAAGAGGCGAAGCGCCTGGCGTCGGACCAGGCGAAAACTGCCAAGCTGCGGGCTCTGCGCGAAGCGAGAGAGGCGGAAGAACTTGCGGCCAAACCAGCGCCGAAGTTGAGGAAGGGCGGAAGGTGAGAGCACTGACGGCGAGCCCTTGGCGCGCGGCTGAGGGTAGTGGGTCAGTCTGAAATTATCTTCGGGCGTCATGCTCGCCGCGCGCGGGGCCGCCCTTGCGGCCCATAGCGGACGCGGCAGGATCAACCCCGCGCTCTTCCGGCGTCGGCTCGCGGTCCTCGGCTTGGCCGGTAAGGATATCCGTCACCAGCTTGGCGAGCTGATTGGTGTCTCGGGGGCGTTTCACGCCTTTAGGTGTGGTGGCATTTTGTCAAATCCGGGCCGAAAACACGCCGATAACTTTTCCGGTCTCATCCATCAAACGGAAACTATCTGGTTCTTGCCCTGGATGGCGCTTCCCCACGTCGAGTGACCGACTTTTGGCGCTCACGATCACCTCGGCTTCACTCGCCAAAACGGATGTTTCCTTTTCGACGGGAGAACCTTTCTTGAGCCATTCAATACCGAACATCGCGTCCTCCCTGCTTCACGACAAGCATATAGGAATGAGATGGCGGCGGTGAGGCCGGTCGGTCAAGCGCTCGAAATTTCAGACTGACCCACTACCCGCCTGCGGTCTTCCTGGCTATCGCGGCGGTCGCGACGCTAGTCGGGCAGCTATGGTCAGATGACGAAGCGCATGGCGAAGCTCTGGCTTGCCCGGCTGCGCAGTTGGTGCATTAAGCTTGGGCTGCTCCCGTGACGGGAATTGCCCATGATTTCGCAAGAAGCCTGGGACGCATGGCTATTAGTCGGCGCAGTCTTCCTCGTGGCAGCTGTAGCGCTATTCGCGGCCTATATGAAGGCGAAGGCCATAGACCGTCGCCCTGACGATCCGCGCGACTAGCGGCCTTCGCTCAGCGCAGGCGTGGGAGACGGACCTGAGGGGGGCACGAACGCAGCAACCAATTTCGCGCTCGCCTATATAAGCGCCAGCCATGCTTACCGCGGGCTTAAGGCTTGCGCTCTCACCACCACCTGAAGATCAGCCCCAACGCGACGCCGATCACGGCGAGGCATAGGACAATCGCGAAGTCGCGCCAGCCGGGCCGACCGCGCCGCCCCGGTGAAGGTTGATCCGACATGCCGGCAGTATAGAGCTTGCTCAACAGAAAGCCCCGCGCTCTTTCGAGACGGGGCTGTCATT